>JAUQPY010000001.1 GCA_030550115.1 Microcaldota archaeon | reverse complement strand
TTATACAGTTAAAGAATATCCTGAGTTTCTCTTAGAGTTAGAGCAAAGTAAGGATATAATTGATAGAATTAAGACCAATTTAAATCCATCTAGTAAGATAAATAACATTCGTTTTCTTGTAAATCTGTATAAAAATAACATTGAACAGGCAGATAGGTTAGATGAGTATCTAAAGATTGTAAGAGATGATAAAGATCTGAACTTGTTAGAGGCTGTGATTAAATACGAATTAAAAGTTACAACATTGGAAGGTATGAGAAAGATAGAGGATTTTGAATTATTCTATGGTAAGTTGAAAAAGTACTTAACTAAAGATCATATATCCGATTTAATATCACGTACTTATCTTGATTATAAGAAGCTTGAGGAATTTCTAAATAATAGAACTTTCAGAGAGCTAGTACGTGATATACATGTTAATGATAGATTAAAGGTATTTGTTGCTGCAGGTCAGGTTAGAAATCTGAGAGCTGATAAGTTGATTGGGGATCTGGAAAAGCTTATATATGATCTGGAGATTCCATCTTTAGTTGTTCTATCATGGTTGCACTTTCTAGATAGCATCAAGGATTGGCAAGGATTCGTAAATGAGTTATATAATAATATTGTCGATAATAAGACTGATGTTAGGCAGAGGGAAGAGATATTTAACAGATTGGTTGTTAAATATAATACTATCACCCCACGATATGAATACGAACGTGATTAGTTTAGGATTTAAATAATTATATTCATATTTTTTATTGATGTCATTATCAACAGTTGATGTAGTTGTAAAATCTAAAATAAATCTGATTGTAAAAGAGGAAAAATACAATAGAGCGTTTTTAGTATACCTGGCATCATTGATTATTACTTTAGCTCTCCCCCCATATCCTTATGTTTTAGCACCTTTCATATCTCTGATACCCGCCTATCTAGCATATTCCAAATTCCGATTAGGGATATTAACAGCAGCTCTGTTAGCAGTATTAGGATTATATTATATAGGTACCACTCTCGGGAATTATGGATTATTGTTATTATCCATAATGATATTCTTTCTATGGGAGAATACTAATGCAGTGTTCTTGACATTCATGATTCTCTTCTTACCATTATTACAGTATCCTCTGAAGACATTAGATGGAATAATTGTATTGGCATATCTACTATCTGCCTATACTATTGGTTCTAGAATAGCTACATTACTAGCTATTGTATCTGTGATTATAATCTTCTCATTCATAACTGTACTGGATATCAACTCTACTTTCTTTATAAAATCAGATACTATTGATTACTTTACATTTGGGGAGGATAGGTATAGAGCTAAGCTTGGAGTGATCGAATTCTTCGCAGAAGGGATACCTGAGATACTGAGTAACATTAGAGATCCAAAAGGCCATCTAGAATTTGGTAAAAATGTGTATATGATGATAGGTAATATAACTAAAGGTTTATTTGAAGATTTTCTATTAGCATATATACTGATATGGACACTTATTCTGTTTATACCCACCTATCTTACTGGTCTGATATATGTGAAAAACATTCCTAGTGAAGCACTCACAGCATTACCCATACTACTTTTAATACCTATATATTCTCTATGGATCTATCCATCGTACAATCTGAATGTTCATCCAGGGGTATATATATTTCCAATATTATCTGTTATAGCTATATATATAGTAAATTTAGCTGGAATAAGATTCTCTAAGGAGAGGGAAATAAGAAAACAGAGTAGTGTAAAGGATATGCCTTTTGTCATAGAGCTAAGTAGTGCTAATGTTCAGGGATTTGAAGATGTTGCTGGATACGAAGATGTGAAAGAGGAACTGAAGACTGCAATAATAACTCCTCTTAAAAGCTCTGAGCTGAAGTATGCATATAATATAAAACCAGCTAGAGGAATATTACTATTTGGACCTCCTGGAACTGGAAAGACACTATTGATAAATGCACTGGCAAAGGAGCTTGATTATCCTGTGCTATATGTTAAAACCTCGGATATGCTAAGTAAATATTATGGAGAGACTGAGAGAAACTTGAGTAGATTGTTTGAGTATGCTAGAAAGAAGGCCCCAGTTATATTATTCTTTGATGAAATCGATCTTATAGCTAAACGTAGAGATAAATATGGCTCAGATGATCCTACTGCTAGAGTGCTAACGATTCTCCTACAAGAATTAGATGGTATTAAAGATAATAAACCTATAATATTTGTAGGAGCTACAAATGTTCCTCACTTACTTGATCCTGCTCTGATGAGACCTGGAAGAGTTGATAAGATAATCTATATGAGACCACCTAACAAGGATGAGAGGAAGAGTATATTGAAATATTACATAAGGAATTTACCCCATGAGAATAATATTGATTATGATAAGCTTGCACAGCTGATGGAGAGATACAGCGGTGCAGATATAGCTAATCTTATACAGGAAGTTAATAGAAGAGTGGCTGCTAGAGCTGCTCGGGAGAATAGGTTGATCAAGATATCTACAATCGATATCTTAGAGGCTATGAAAACTATAAAGCCATCAATATCAATATCACTTCTAGAGATCTATGAGAAGTTTAAATTAGAATTTGAGAGAAGGTCAGGTAAGGGAGATGATGATAGTAATGTTCCAAAGATAAGTTACGCTGATGTTGTTGATATGGAAGAGCTGAAGAATGAGATGAAGCTGTATATAGAGCAATCTCTGAAGAATCCGGAGATTTTTGAAAAATATGGTCTGAAACCAGCTAGAGGAATATTACTATTTGGACCTCCTGGAACTGGAAAGACCTATTTCCTCAAGGCTACAGCAGGAGAATTCAAACTACCATTCATACAGATATCTGGTTCAGATATTCTGAAAGAGGGATATGATAGAGGAGTAGCTAAGATCAAGGAGATATTCAATCTAGCTCGAGAGAGAGCTCCATCTATAATTGTTATTGATGAGATTGATACTATTGCACAATCTAGAGCAGGTAGTAATCCTCTTCTAGGTCAATTGCTACAGGAATTAGATGGATTAGGTGATAGAAAAGGGGTGTATTTCATGGCAACCACTAATCATCCTGAGCTTCTAGATCCAGCTCTGTTGAGACCTGGGAGGATAGATAAAATAATGTACATAGATTTGCCAAATTCAGATGTAAGATATGAATTACTCATGAGGCATCTATCAAAGTTCTTGGATCAGAATCTTATAAAGATCATGGCGGATTATACTGTTGGATATACACATGCTGATCTTGTAAATTTAGCTGAAAATATCAAGAGAGAAATGTTGAGAGCCGAACTGGAAGGAAAATCTATTGATGCTAAAGACATTATTAGAATAGTTCAGAATTCCAAACCATCTCTCAATCCTCTACTGATCCAGAAATACAAACAGTTCAAAGAGAGTTTTGAGAGATCTTAGAATTCAAATACTTTCTGATCCAACTCAAGAGATGATGAATAACTTAGAATGTTTTTATATATTTGAAAACCATCTTCACTTCCCATTACTACTAGTAATTTGATTCGCTCAATAGCATCTATGAGTAGATCTCTATCTCTTTTCAGTATCTCTGATGGTGAAAATCTTATGAATCTATGGAGATAATCTTGAGAGATCCTGTTAATAAGTAACCTATCCATATCTAGGTAAAGAATATCGTCTAAACAGATTACATGAATTATACTATATGTTTCATCATTTACGTATGAGAACTGAGGTGAGTATACACTCTGAAATTTTAGTGAATCCATAAATCTATCCAACAGACCATGTTCCCAAAGGTAATAGTTCATACTCAATCCATGATGATAGTAATTGTTCTCCCTAGCTATTAATCTATCTAGTACATACATATTTCCATATTTGATTGCATGATAGAACAGGGAATTATGTTTGCCTATACTATCTATTTCTGGAGGTTCAAAGTCCTCATGCCTAGCTATTCTATCGATAGCTCTATGAAAATTTATCAAGTTGTTGTCTCTAATCTTTAGCAGACCAAACCCCTCAAGAACAAAATCATTGTAATGATTCAATCTATAAAATCTGACATTGTGTTTCAACCCTAGATAATGGGTAATCTTTATCATATCCTCAAAGCTGAGAGATCTTAAGTAACTATTCAGATTCTTTCTTGATGATATGATGTTTGGTAAGTTGTTCTGCAGGTTCAGTATCTGTTCATGTTTTGATAGATATATATCGTATTTATCAGAATTCTTCAACAACTTTTCAATAACATACTCCGTAGATTTACCTTCCTTTTTGTATGCATTTAATATTTCCTTAAAAGTAGTCATGAGTTCTCATCTACCCATTTCCGGTATTCTTTTGAGGCATTCACTCTAAAATACAATATTTCTGGTAATTTATAATCGTGAATCTGTTTAAGATAGTTTATAGTTCTCCTGACCCTTCTAGTTTTTATAACAAGATTATATTCAGTATCCTCTACTAGCTTACCATCCCAATAATAGACAGAGTTTAACTTATAATAGGATACACATGCGGCGTATTTATTTACAATTAGCTTCCTAGCTATCTTTTTAGGTTTTTTAGTGGTAGTGAATATGATATACATGTATTTAAGAGACTATGATATTAATTTAAAACTTATTTCATATGAAAATTTATGGTAAATATACTTATATTAATCTCAATTCTTTTACTAGGGGGATGTCTTCAGAATGAAAATAAATCCACAGACACAGTAGAAATGCAGAATAGAGCAGCTGTAAAACCAATCTCTAACGATAATATTCAGACAGATAGTAACTTGGATAATGAGCAATTAGTGACTTTTGATCAAACTACTGATCAGAGTAGTAGAATAAGTCCAGAATCTATGAACGATATTGATGATAATCCTGGGGTGGATAATGTTAATGAAACTCCTGAGATAAATTTCAAGAATGAATTAGATGATAATTTCGTATGTCATCTGATCATAGAGTTTGAAAACATGGGAAATAGATTTACATATGATTTCAAATTCTACAAATCAGGATCTCTGTATAGGATGGATTTATCCTACGGAGGTTTTAAGAATCCGGAGACTGGTGAGGATATATATGTTTATACGATCAACAAATACAGACCAATAGCTGGCTCAACAGATCAATACGAGATAAGCTGGACAACTAGATATATGGATATGAGTTATTGTAATAGAACAACAATGACAATTCAAAATATAAACAATCTGCAGGATCCTACAAGATATATTGATATAAGAGATATTCAATATAGAGTAATAAAGCAAGAATGTCAGGGCCTGAGTTATGATCCAAAAATCTTTGAGTTTGATTGCTGATGTTAGCTTATCTATACAGATATAATGATACTAAACAATACTTCTATTTAAGTAATAGAGGGGATCTAGTTATAGATAGGAATTTACAGTTAGAACCAGGTGTTTATGATATTGTTTTAAATAATGGGTATATTCAGGCACAGAAACTAGATATGACCAGAGATGAATTTATAGAACAGGTGGATTTTGGATCCTGGCAACCACTCTTTGAGATCCCAGATGGGTTGCGAAATCATATGTTAAAATTTGCTAAGAAATTACTCAAATACAAGTTAGAGAACAGATTTGTACTTATTAGAAGTCATAACGATGCTGATGGATTTGGAGCTGCAGTTGGTTTAAACAGAATCTTTCCTTGGAGTATGAAGCTAATCTATCCTACCCCCACATATCAGCTTAAAGATGCAATAAGCGATATATCACTCCTCATGAATAAGAACAATCCAGTTATGATACTATCTGATTTAGGAGGAAATTCAGAGAGCCAACAAGCACTAAATCTATTCAAAGTACATGGTATAGATTACGTTGTTATAGATCACCATCCTTTTCACAACCCAGATCCAGAACGTTATTTGATATCTTGGGAATATGATAGTTCGGGTAAATACACAGCAACATATCTAACAAATGAGATAGCTAGAATACTCGGATATGAACATGATGAGTTTATATATATCGGTTTGGTTGGTGATAAAAGCCCTCTGATCCAACACACTGAAGAATTAAGATTGAAATCTATGATAGTTGATTTCTTAACTAGCTATACAAATGATTTCAATTTCATATATCAAGTTATGACAAATCCAAATCTCTATCAAGAATATATGAACTCTGCCAAAGAGAAGTATGGGGAGATAGGGGATCTAATAAGAGAATCATATTACATGATAATAAAAGGCGTGAAGATATACTTCATAGATGCTGAGAAAATTATAAGGAGAATTGAGTTCCAAAGTACAGGTAAAATTGCATCATATATATTGGACATGGTTGGTGACAATAGTGTAATTTTAGTATACAATAATAATAGATATACTATTAGAATAGGAGAAGGGGCATTTGCTAAAGGTATAGATACACATAAGATCATGAATAGCGTAAAGGAGTTTATTGTAGGTGGAGGTCATTTAAGAGCAGCATCATTTAAGTTTCATGGTGCAAATAGGAGGATGATAGAATCAAGAATTATTGAGACTATACGACAGGTGTTGAATAATGAAAATAGTGGTTGATACTTCAATATTTGGCAATCCTGAAGTCTATGGTATGTTTGATCAGGATAGAGCTTCATCAGCCATTAAGATATTGAGTAAGTTTAGAGAACTGGGAATAGAGGTTTATACTACTCCTAGTGTTAGAAAGGAGCTAGAGATGTTTTTAGATCCACGTATATTAGAGGGATTATGGACTATTAGAGCACCAAATCTGAATCTGAATATTCCAGCATATGCGATATGGATCTATATTAGTAATATAAAATCTAGATTGGATAAAGCACTGAGGTTAGCTGAAGATTATAGTAGAAAGGGAATAAGAGATGAGAGAGAGGATATTAAAGATTTAAGAGAGAAATTCAGAGAATTGGTTCGGAATGGAATATTAGACTCTACAACTGATCTGGAACTTGTGATATTGGCAAAAGAGCTTGATGCAGCTATATTAACAGCCGACCAGGGGATAATTAAGTTTGCAGAATCCCTGGGCTGTTCAATAATATACGCAGATTCTGTGAAATACTTTTTGGATAATTATGGATTGGGTGATAATCGCTAGTTTATTCTCTTTTATACCAGGAATGCATCCAAATACATATTGTTCTCTTTTCTATTATTCAGAATTGATTGGATATGTTATAGGTTTTACAATGATCATGTCAGTACTTGGAATTGTATTGTTTAGCACCTCATCAGATTCTACCGTAGGTCCATTTGTATATCGATTATTTCAGCAGGATCGTGGATATGTATATCAATATTTACTATTCATGCTAATGGGTATGGGGTTTGGAGTTCTAATAGGAGATCTGTACGAAATTGTACAACAGTTAAAAAATTACCGATATTTTATTTATTCTATTGTAATTTTTATAATTATATACATATTAATTAGAAAAAATATCAAATTTAGTCTAGGATTCCTTATCAGTGGACTGTGGGGATTGATGGTTATAGATGAAAAATATATGTTTCATATATTCGCTGGTATGTTTGGATTAGTATATTTATTCAATAGTTTGATAGATAATCAGAATAATAAAGGCTCAGCTAAATCAAAGAGTACAAACATCGATATTAATATAGATTCAATCCTTTATATGATCTTAGGGATTGTGGTGGGTTATTTTTCACTGATATTCCCAGGAGTCTCATCTCCGTCTATTTTTGGATCTCTTTTCATAGCGATCCCCAATCCATCTCAATATATTTACTATTATTCTACTCTGATAGGTTTTCAATCTACTGCTAGTATATATTATTACTACTACACTGGTAACATCAGAAATGGTTATGTTACCTGTATTAACTCTACGGAGAAATTGCTACAGATGTTTATTGGGATAATCCTAGGTACAGCTGTCTTATTTATAATTGTGAAGTATTTAGGATCTATAACAATTCCTAAATTCATCTATTTAATAGTAGCATTTATCATATTAGGATATTCTTACATATCAGAAGGGGTATTTGGTGTGTTTATAACTTTTGGATCAGCGATTGTATCATACATAAATCAAGTCTATCTAAGAGCTGGAGCTGATGCAAACATGGGAGTTATTGCCATACCGACGTTATATCTAATTATTAGATTTTTTATTCAATACTAATTCTTTTACATAATTCTTGTAATTTTGTGGTAAGAATATACTAACATAAGTTTCTACATCGGTATTGTTACATTCAGAATAGTTGATGTATATTTTAATAGTGTTGGCCATTCTAGTTATATTATATACTTCAATCTCACAAGCATTTGGGATAGAAAATACATAATTATATGATAAATTCTCAGAACTATTCAAACTCCACTCAACTGGGCTCTCATTAATAATCATCTGCTGTATATGTATTACCAAGATTAATAGGAATACTACCCCTATTATCTCTAATTCGCTTAAGAATCTGCGCAAATGTTCTCTATTTGCTAATAGAATTGATATTACTCCTATGGAGAATAGTATTAGGAAAAGTATAATGAAAAAATCCATTTTAGAACAACTTCTCCCCTACATATACCTTTATCCCTCTAGGGGTAACTCTGTATGGCACTATATCTGTATTGTGAGCAGTTCCCCTAAGTTTATATATCTCAAGAGCTCTGATTCTTGTCTCTCCTCTATATATATTATAGAGGTTTATAATTCCGTCTAAAACATAATGTTCTATTGAGTATTCAAAAGATTCTCTAGCTGATGTAGGAGCTTCTATTATTGGAAATACACTTATGTCTAGAGTTCTAAGTAGATTTAGAAACTCTATCAGACCTCTTCTATATTCTGGCTCAGAGCTGAATAGAGATTTGAATATTGTTAGGGAATCAATAACAAGTCTGGAAACATTGTATTTTAACACTCCTTTCTCTATCTGATTAATAATTCCATTGATATCATAAGTCTCATTTTTCTCTATAATCAGCATATTCCTATTTATCAAATCTCTTATATTTTTAAATTCTGAAAACTGGGATTCCATATTCTCTATTATCATCTCTGGTGGTTCTTCTAGCGTGAAATAATATCCTACTTCACCCATCAGGGCTCCTTTATACAATATTTCGAATGTAAATGTAGTCTTACCTGTACCTGGTCCACCATAGAATCCTATGTGCCTGTTCTTTGGGAATCCTCCGTTTAGCATCTCATCAAATTCAGCAATTCCAGTTTTTATTTTCTCTACCATATGCTAGTATTATGTAAGTTACGTTTTATAAATCTTTATCAAAATTAAACTTATGGACATATTAGAGAATCCTGTTAAGGATGTGGATAATTTAAAAGATTACTTGGATTATATCCTCCAAGTAGGTTTCCAATCTACTGAATTGGGAAGAGCAAGAGAGGTTCTAAAGGAGATGTATAATCAGAAAAATGTTCTAAAAATACTGACTTTTACAGGGAATCTAGTTGCCACAGGACTGAGAGGATTTTTTATGAAAATGATTGAGAAAGGATACGTAGATATTATAGTTACAACTGGCGCTACAATAGATCATGATGTTATAAGGAGTTTTACCGATTATTACATAGGCAGATTTAAGGTGAATGATAGGGAACTTTACAATCAGGGGATAAATCGATTGGGTAATATATATGTACCTGATAGTGCATATGAACTCTTTGAAAAAATAACAAGAGAGATTTTCAGAGATGGAGGCGAATACAGTCCTAGTGAAATAGCCTGGAAATATGGTGAGTATCTGTACAATAAAGGTAAAAGATCTATCTTATCATTATGTTACCAGAAGAGAATTCCTATAATATCACCTGGAATTATCGATGCCGCTGTTGGTTTGAATTTCTATTTCATATCAAAGAGTAGGCAGATAGAAGTAAACCCTGTGAAAGATCTAAATATGTATTTGAATAGAATACTTGAAGCGGAGAAGACTGGTGCTCTAATAATAGGTGGGGGTATAAGTAAACACCATACTATAGGAGCCAACATAATAAGAGATGGTTTGGACTATGCAGTATATATCAATACAGCTAATGAATGGGATGGATCTTTGAGTGGGGCTAGAACAGATGAAGCAGTGAGCTGGGGAAAGATCAAAGACAAGCATATAAATGTCTACGGAGAGGCTACCTATATCTTACCAATTCTATTATACGATCTACTATGATAGATAGAGCTGTATTGTTACCTACTTATAATGAGGAGCTAGGAATAGCAAAGGTTATAGAATCTATATACTCTGTAGACCCTGATGTAAAAATATTCTTAGCGGATTCCAGTACAGATAGAACCCCTGAGATTGCAGAGAGCATGGGTGCTTTGGTTTTGAAAACTGAGAAGAGAGGTAAAGCTTATTCTGTAGCTGATGCTTTCAGAAGAATTGATGCTGAAAAGTTGATAATGCTAGATGCTGATGGTACCTATCCATCCGATCAGATACCAACAATATTCAAAATGTTGGATGAGTATGAGGTAGTGTTGACCAGTAGAATTAGAGGTAGGATAGAACCAGGAGCAATGCCTCTGATAAATAGATTCACTAATCTATTTACCTCAGCTTATGCCAGGATTATTCTGAATACCAATGTAACGGATGTTATGTCCGGGATGATAGGGTTTAGATATAATGCGTATAAGAATATAGAGATAAAATCTAATAGATTTGAGTTAGAAGTGGAGATAATCACAGAGGTAATAGGTAAACGGTTCAAGACAGCAGAACTAGCAATAAGGTTTGGTAAGAGATACGGAACCCCTAAGATAGAGTGGATAGATGGATTCAGATCTCTTTGTAAGCTTACAAAGAGAGCTTTACCTCTCTTAAAAAGAGGAGCAGTGGGATGGAAAGTAGATATGTATGAGCTGGAAAGATTAATTTCCAGAAAGCCAAATATTCATAGATCGATAGAGGAATAGAAGGGAAATAGGTATTTATAAGAGTAATTCCAGAGAAAAATATTATGATAAATATATAAACATCAATCAGATTCATATGCACTGTATTAGATGTATCTAATCTACCCTTAATCTCTAATATTTTCAAAGGATAGAACCATTGGATCCCTTTAACAGTTAAAGAATCTAAGTATAGATGAATGAGAAATGCTAGTGCTGCTAACAATATATATTGCTCAGGAATCTGAATCTTCTGATTGTATACAGAAAAGATTGATGTAATTAGAAAGGTGATTACAACTATGGAAACCAGTCCAAATATTACTGAATGAGAAGTTTCCCTGTGATAGCTATTCGATTTTCTAAGTAGTATTCTTACGATGAAGTCATATGGGACGAATATTATTAATCTAATCAATTCTGTTATTTTACTTAGAAATAGGAAGTATCCTTTGAGTTTACCATATGATAAGGATGAATTTGTAAATTTTTTTCCAGATAGATCTATATCTGGCAGTACTGAAAATATGAGAACAATACTAATTGATATGAATGTTGCTAAAGGAGAGGAAGTATCTAAAAATGGTAAGAGAAAAATCAGAGTAAGTAGTATATGTTGATGTTGTAACATTCTATTTTATAATCATCCTCTTTTTCTTAAGATACATTGCATAATCGATGTACTCTTTTCTATCTATATAGTAGGAAGTTTTGAACATGGGTGGGTTTGGGTTTTTAACTTCATATATGAATGCATCTGATCCTGCTCCTGAACCAAAGCTTACATGTAATATCAAATCTCCTTTATTCGCATTATCCAATACATTAGCCAGTCCAATCATAGTGGCAGCACTGTAAGTATTTCCTATGTAAGGTACTAGTAACCCATATTTTAGCTGATCTTCAGTTATTCCATACTTTTTAGCAATGGCTTTGGGGAATTTTGCATTTGGCTGGTGTAGAACTACATGCTGAAAGTTCGAGATTTTATAACCTGTGTTGTTCAGTATACCATCAATTGCCATTTGAATGTGTTTGAAATATGCAGGTTCTCCTGTAAATCTACCACCATGTGAAGGATATTTAATCCCCTCTCTTCTCCAGAAATCTGTTGTATCTGTTGTAACTGAGTATGTAGCTAATATCTCAGCGATAACTCTTCTACCCTTACCTATTACAAATGCTGCTGCTCCTGCACCAGCAGAATACTCTAGAGCATCAGCAGGTCTACCTTGAGCAGTATCACTACCTATTGATATACCTGCAGATATCAGATCACCCTTTACCATCCCATATATGGCAACCATACCTGCAGTACCTGCTCTACATGCAAATTCCATATCTGCAGCCACTAGATTTGGAGTTATTCCCAAGGCCTCTGCTACTATAGCTGCACTTGACTTAACCACATATGGATGACTCTCACTACCCACAAATACCGCTCCTATATTACCCCATTCAAGAGCATTTGATTTTGCATTTTGAGCTGCTTGAATAGCCATGGTTACTGTATCTTCATCATAATCTGGAACAGATTTTTCTATAATCCCTAATCCCTGTTCTATTCTTTCCGGATCCTCTCCCCAGATCTTGGCTATTGTTTCAGCTCTGATTCTATATTTGGGGATATAACTTCCATAGCCTATAATACCTATCATGAATTTTTAGTATTGTATAAGCTTTTAAACTCAATATGTAAATATTTACACCAAAAGAATTATTTTTAAAATGATGTAAATTAATTAATGGAGAGGTATTGGCATTGGAGTGATAGGTTAGCTGATCAATTGCTAGGATTGAATAAAGATACATATGTTATAACAGCTGGAATTACACCATCTGGCCCAGTTCATCTAGGGTCAGTATGTGAATTTCTCTTTCCAGAAGCAATATACAGAGCTCTAAAACTCAAGAATAATAAGACAGTAAAGATGTATTTCATAGTAGATGTGCTAGATGCTCTGGATTCTGTAACTGTAGATCTACAGGATTACAGCGATATCATAAATCAAGATATGGGTAAACCACTGAAACTTGCTAGAGACCCTAAAGGAGAATTTAGGAGCTATGCCGAGAGGTATGTAAATGAATTGAGATATGTGATGAGTAAATTTAAGGTACACTTGGAATTGGTTGAAGTTAGTGATATGTATGATCAGGGTCTATTTGATAAATATACTTTAATATATCTACAAAATATTGACAAGGTTAAGGAGATAATCCAGAATACATCTGGAAGAGAATTGCCAAAAGACTGGAATCCTGTGATGCCAATCTGTAGCAAATGTAATCGTATTGATTCAACAAGAGTAATGTCTTATGATGCTATAACAGGAGATTATGAATACATATGTAATAATTGTGGTAATACAGAAAGAACTAACATTAAGGAGCATAGATATAAGTTACAGTGGAGATTGCACTGGCCTAGCTGGCAAGCTATAATGGATAGTGATATTGAGGGTGGTGGGGTAGATCATTTCACTAAGGGTGGGAGTAGAGATACGGCTGTTAGAATCCATACTGAAATATTGGGAAGAAATCCTCCAATTGGATATAAATATGGATTTGTACTGCTAGATGGTAAGAAGTATTCAAAGAGTAAAGGTGTGGGTATGTATGTGAGAGATATGATAGAATTAATACCTGCGGAGATTATAGCATATCATCTTCTGAAGTATGATCTGGAGGAAAATATCGATTTCAATCCTACAAAGGAGAAGATACTGGGAATGATAGAGGATTTTGAAGATGCGGCAAAAATAATCCCTTCAGATAATCTGACCAGAGGAGATAGGAAAAGATATTCTGCATTCAGATTATTCGGTAGACATCCAAAAGTGGCTTTCAAAGAGATGCTGTTATATTACTCTATCTATAGAGACTGGAATAGAGTTAAAATTCACATACCAATTGATGAATACTATACTGAGTTTATAGAGAATTGGTATAAGAGAGGATTTGTACCAGATGATTACGATTTTAGTTATAAACCTAAAAAGATTGATAGATTCAGAGATCTGGTCGAGAGCTGGAATCCTAATATGTCCCCTCTGGATATACACAATTCAGTTTATGATTATGCTCAGAAGAATGGGGTTGCTGCTAATGAGATATTTAAGTATCTATACAATCATCTGATAGCTAAGGATAGAGGGCCTAGATTAGGTAAATTGGTATATGCGTTGGGTGTTGAGAGAGTTAAGAGCGATATCCTATGAATGGTGTAAAGGAAATAATCTATGAAATCATTCATGATGAAACGCTTAGAGATGTTATTTTACTATATTTGTGGTCATTTTCTGAATCTATCATATGGCCAATCCCCATAGCGTTTATACTAGCAGCATACACAATAGCAAATCCAAGTAATTGGTGGTTATATGGGATCACAGTTACAATAGGTTCGGTATCTGGTGCTATAATTGCATACTACCTTGGTAAGATATTCAAAGATATCATATTGACTTCCAAATCCTTAGAGTTCTTTAGAAAATTGATTGGAATAGATCAGCAGAAATTCAAACAAGTTCAAGATATGTATAACAAATATGGAGGATATGCTATAATAATAGCAGCAATATCTCCTATACCCTATAAATTAGTTACATGGGTATCTGGGATGATGGAGTATAGTATGAAATGGTTTTTGATATTATCTGTAATTGGTAGAGGGATTACATTCCTATTTATGGCACTAATATTTAGTATATTTGGAGAATTAGCAAATGAAGTTTTGAAACCTCTAAAAGATATTGGTTGGATTGTGGTTTTAGCTATAATAATAGGATATTTGATTTATAAATTTTACAAAAAATAGAAATTTATTTAAAATTAATACTAAATAATACTTTATGAGAATCGATGAAACAGATGAGTTCATTATTGCCGAGATGAAGCTGAATGGTAGAATGAAGCTAAGAGAATTAGCTAAGACATTAGATCTACCCATATCAACAGTACATTATAGAATTAAAAAGCTGATTCGTGGAGGAATATTGAGAAAGAGTGTGATAGTAGATTGGAAAAGATTAAATTATAATATATTAGGATTTGTGTATCTGAAAATTGATGGGGTTAAAGTAGATGAAGTACGTAAAATCGTTAGAGAACTACCTTTTGTTGAGAATACTTATAGTCTGTTGGATGATTATAATCTTATGCTTATAGTTAGAGCTAAGGATATGGAGGATTTTGGTCGAAATGTATCAAAGATAAGATCAATTATTCCTGAACATTCTATTAAGGTGGTGTTTGGAGATGAAAGATAGAGTGGTTTTGGATACTAGCGTATTGATAGAGGGTTTAGATTTTAGTATTATAGAGGGTAAAGAGGTGCTAATACCGAAAATAGTTCTCTTAGAATTAAAACACATGTTTGATAGTGATAGATATGATTTAGGCCTGTTGGGATTTAATACTCTTGATAAGATTGGTAGTTTTAGAGTAATAGGAGAGGAGGTAGATCTGAACGTTAGGAGAATTGGAGAGGAAGTAGATCGGAGAATCATTGAATTAGCTAGAGTTAATGAGGCAACTTTACTAACATATGATAGAGGGATGTTCTATTTGGCCAAGGCGTTAAATGTGGATGTAGTAAGACTAGTGCCAAAATTCAATATATCTGATATAGAAAGATTATTCACGAGTGGAACAATATCCGTACACATAAAGGATAAAATTTATAGAAAGGTAGGACTGCCAGGTAAATGGAGGATGGAAAGTTCTGAACTAGATTTCGATAAGGAAGCTCTGATAAAATCTATAGATAACTATGCAAGAGAAATGGGAATTAGCTATGATATATATACAGATAATCTAAAAGTACTACAATTAGATAGATACAGAATAGTAATAACTAAATTTCCTCTGTCAGATGATAGTGAAATAACTATTGTAAGAGCTCTGAAGAGAATGAGAATAGATCAGTATAATGTATCAAATGAACTTCTGAATAGATTGAATAGAGCTAGTGGAGTAATTGTTGCTGGACCTCCTGGCTCAGGTAAATCTACATTCGCAGCAGCACTAGCAAACTATTATCTGAGTCTGAACAGAATTGTAAAAACAGTAGAGCAACCTAGAGATATGCAAGTAGATCTTGGTATAACCCAATATTCTAAGAATATAGATGATATGGATAGATTGAAAGACCTACTCCTCTTAGTTAGACCTGATTATGTTATATTTGATGAGATCAGAAATACAGAAGATTTTATGTTCTATTCTGATCTGAGATTAGCAGGTATAGGAATGGTGGGGATTGTTCATGCAAATACAGCTATAGATGCAATACATAGATTCATAAGGAGGTTAGAGTTAGGATTGTTACCACATGTTATTGATACTGTTATATTTATTGACCAGGGAGATATAAGTGAAGTATACGAATTGGCTATGACTATGAAAATGCCTACTGGAATGAGAGAATCTGAACTAACAAGACCTGTTGTTGAGGTTAGAGATTTTAACACAGGTCTTCTACTATATGAAATATACAAGTTTGGAGATGAAATAATTCTAATGCCTATACGTAGAGATGAAAACTTAGAGAAGATCCTAAAGAGATATCCTAGGAAGATAATAGATGGTAAACATTATATCGTTGTTACTAAAAGAGATTATAAGAAAATTAGGCAATACAGAGATATGCTTGAGCGAATGGGGATAGATATATTGGTAGAACATGATTGAACTTAGAGAGTATCAGAAGAGTATACTTAGAACAGCTCTTAAATACAATACTCTTGTGGTACTGCCTACTGGATTAGGAAAAACTCTGATAGCATTCCATGCACTTCAGAGATTCAATAGAGCCCTGTTTTTAGCACCTACTAAACCTCTGATAGAACAACACTATAAGAATTTTATCTCTAAATTCTTCCAAGATGCTACTCTTGCTACTGGATCAATTAAAGATAGGAATTACGATGCGAGATTTGTGTTTGCAACCCCACAAACCGTAATGAGTGATATAGATGTGTTAAGTAAAAATACTTTTGAGTATATAGTGTTTGATGAAGCTCATAGGGCTGTGGGAAATTATGATTATGTTAATATAGCCAGATATTTTAGCAATGCTAGAACATTAGGTCTAACTGCATCACCTGGATACAAGAGGGAAAAAATACAGGAAATAATAAATAATCTCAGAATTCAGATGATAGAATATAGAAGTGAGAATGACCCAGAGGTATTAGATTATTTACACATCAAAAGGATTCTTACTATAATGGTAGATTTACCTAAAGATTATAGAGAGGTCATAGATAGTATTTCAAATAGAATTGTGGATATGAGAAAAGGTTTGGAGAATGTTTTCAAGATGAAACTTACTAAATATAATGTAGAGGAAGTCAGTAAAAGAATAGAGGAAATGTCTGATGAGAAAAAGTGGAAAATCTGGCAAGATTATTCTAAATTTCTCACCTATTTACATCTCAAAGAACTATTAGAGATACAGAGCATAGATGCAGCTCTAAAATATCTAGATAGTTTAAGGGATAATGGATCCAGAGCTCAGCAGGAAGTTATCAGTGAGTTCTATGGATTGTTATCAGAATCCAAATCAACATTACATCCGAAGATGCAGGAGCTGATAAGAATAATTCAATCAAAAGGTGATATGCAGGGAATAGTTTTTACCCAGTACAAAGCTCAGATATTCTATATGTCAGATATCCTAACTAGTAAGGACATTCTTCACGATATTCTTATAGGCAAATCCGGATCTAGAAAGAAACAGATGGAGAGTATTAATAGATTCCTAAACAGAGAGGTAAAGGTCTTGTTATCATCTAGTGTTGGAGAGGAGGGATTGGATCTACCAGGAGCTGATTATGTGATTTTCTACGAATCTATTCCAAGTCCAATAAGAGTAATACAGAGAATGGGTAGGACTGGGAGATTTAGAGATGGAGAGGTCTATGTTCTCATAGCTAAAGGAACCTATGATGAGATTAGCTATAAGGTAGCTAAGAGAAGAATTAAAACAATGTACGAGCTATTAGATTCTCTAAGGCGAGAGCTTGCTGATAAGAATACAAAGAGAACTCTTTTCGATCAAATATAAAAAGATTACGTAATTATATTAAGAGCATGAGCAAAAAAAATCTTGATCTCAAGTTATGGTTGATATCTAAGAATAAATCCAGGAGATTACCACCTGTATTTGTGAGAATAAAAACAAACCTTAAGGCATATTCCCCTACAGCTAGAAGAAACTGGAGATATTCTAAACTTAATACATACTATATGAGAAAGAGATTGATGAGGTGAGGTATAAATGGAAAAAGTAGTTACATTCAATCTGTCCAGAGTATTGAGAAAACCTGTTACTAAAAGGCATAGAGTAGCAATTAGACTGGTTCGAGAATTAGCTATCAGACATGGTAAGGGGAATATCGCTAAAATTTCTCCTAAAATTAATGAAACTATAAAATATAATAACATTCCCAAACGTCTAATGGTCAAGTTGGTTAGGAAAGATACAGTAGTATATGTATTACATCCCCAAGAGAGTTTAGTAGAGGAAAAGAGTAATGATAATAAGAGCTCATCATAAGAATTCTGATCTCGTAGGTCTGTATTATCTCCTCAATTCCAATATCTTTATATACCCCTATTCAACCAAATTAGAATTAGATGAATATAACAAAGTAGAACTGACTGCCTATGGATCTGATATGATAGGATTGTATTATATACTAAAGGAGGATGTTTTTATATATCCAAAGAATCTTCTGGATAGGGAAATAGAGATTATTAGGAATTCTTTAAATAGGGAGGGGTTGGAAACATTTCAACTATCAACCAATAGAAATGCATTATCCAACAATATCCATATAGGTGATAGAGTAGTTCTTGTTAATCCTAGAATGGAGAAAGGTGTAAAGAGGGAATTAAGTGATATTACTGGTAAGGAGGTAATAGAGATCTCTCTTGGTAATTACTCTACAGTAGGTTCTCTCATATATGAGAATAGATATGGATTCGTGTTAGGCTATAGAGCTGGTGAGGACAACCTAAAGAGATTGGAGGAATTGCTAGGGAAACAGGGTTATGTAGGGTCACTGAACTCTGGATTTGGATTTGTAAGGCTATGTGTTGTTGGTAACTCTGAGGTCAGCATAATAGGTAAATCTACTACAGGTATAGAAGAGATGAGATTTAGAGAATATCTACTACCTAACAATTAATACAGACTCCGATGGGGAGGATGTAACGAATTCTCTTTTTGATTTTAGATAAAACAATAAGCGTGGGTATTTGTCGAGTAAATAATATCTATTAGCCAACCCATCTGTAGGAGCTTTAAACAGTTCTATATATTTGTTTATGCTAGTTTCCAGTGTTTTACTATCTATTAAATACAAAGTTTTCTTAGGATTCTTTTGTCTGAATTGTTCTATCTCCTTATCACTAATCAGATTGTAATTCCATGCAAATTCATATACATTTTCTGCTCTAGGTAAGAATACTTGATTTTCAGAGTAATTTACGTAAGATCTGTTATTCATATCTACCCTAAGCTTAAATTGAAATCCTCTATTAGGGTCTATCTTGAATATTGGGGCATATAGCATTTCAATATTAATATCGAATAACATTGCACTAGAGTTTACTCTCTCTGAATAATTAATAAGATAGCTCAATATGTATCTACGTGCTAATTCTCTCTCTACCAATCCATAGTTAGTCAAGGCCACACCAACCCCTCCTGGAAAAGGATATACCTCAGCTAAAGTTCGGTTATTTGTCCTTATAAGCACAATTCCAAATGGATTTATTATATCATAAACAAATCTTCCCTCTGTAGGATTGTTGAATACTACACAACTGGATAGACTAGTTCCTATCATCCCTGTTACCAATGCCTTAAGAAAATTTCTTCTTGTGATTTTTGTTTCTAGCACTCCTTCATCTATCCTAAGTTTGGTCTCAGTTGAAGGGGTCTGTTTTTGGACTAGCATGTTTTCTATTAATAAAATAATTTTAAAAACATTAATATTACTAAATAATTCAGAGAGGGGCTGTGGTGTAACCAGGCAGCACAACAGGCTCCAGTTAGGTTGAGAAGAAACCTGTTAGTCTGGGTTCAAATCCCAGCAGCCCCAAATCTAATCTAGTTTCGCTATCAATTTCTCTACAGCTTCCTTGATAACAGTTTTATCTGTATTATTATCTCTGTAGATCAATGCTTTAGAATTTTCGGATAGATCGCTCCATATATGAGCCACATCAGAATGATCGCGTCTCCCCTCTATATATTTGGGTGCAGCTATTAGAATTTTTAATGATTTAGACTCTTGAATATATTTGAAGTAGTTTAGAAACAACTGCTTAGCTCTGTTTTCATCACCTACATAGTAGAACCCTAATACATGTTTCCTGAAAGGAGAGCTAAAACTACGACTTTCATATTTATTGCCTTTCACATGGAATTTTGTATTATCTGTTTGAATAGCTGGAATGAATATTTCTCTTACATTCTGCTCTGTTCTCTCAAAAGCTATATATACCCCATCTATTGATATTTTATGCTCATCATTCTTACTCAACAATACATCACCCAAACCATCTTTTGAATTATCTATTCTTATTAACAAACCATTTTTCTTGATTGATACCTGTATTGCATCATTTATTTTTATATCCTCTGATTTTACTTCTGATCTAGTGGATAAATACGCAGAAATCACCATTATAGAACCTAATGCTATGTATGGTGCACTCTGTATAAATTCTCTTCTAGTTATCATATTATTTTATTTAGATAGAAATGTTTAAAAACTGAGCTATCTACTTTTCACTTTAGAATCTATAAACCATTCCAACATTTCTCGATCTATTTTGAGCTCTATATATTCTCTATTCTTCTCCTCAGGCATATGTATGAATGGATTATAGCTCATCAGAACAGCTACATCTCTCTCGCCTAGCTTTGTGATATGAATCCCATAGAGTGAACTCAGTCTATCATTCATAGACTTTTGAGCTTCCTGGAATAGTTTCTCATTTATAGATTTTAGATACTCTGCTGGTTGATCAATATAAAAGAGAGCTTTCAGAGTCAGATTTCTCTTCTGTAATGCTGATAAAGTATAAGATATTTCATAAGGTAGATGATCGCTAAGGAAAGGATATTTACCATGGTAATACACTGTTTCAGATATTCTTACAAATGTGAACTGACGCTCTATTCTATTTTTATCTTCTGAATCAAATCTATTTAAATCTACACTAATATTCCTATTCCCTAAATACAGCTGTATCATGTTAGTCTTGATAGAATTATATACAGGATAGTATTTATAATCTCCTAAGCTAAAGTGTAGACGCTCTGAACTTATAGGTATTCCAAAGATATTCCCAAAACTACCTCGAAGATCCTTGGAGAGCATATACCCACCAGGTACTAATAGTATTCTATTATTCTCATCATCCACAACAGATTCTTGAACTACATATGATAATTCTTTCAGGGCCATGTACTTAGATCTAGTATCAAAATACCATATTCCTCCGACCAATCCAAGGTACAATCCCAAGGTTATTACAGATGCAGTAGTTAATATTCTAAATTTACCTACTATCCTATCTGATGTTTGATTATCCAAGTGTTTTGATTTCATATTGGAATTGGAAGATATTTACCTACGAATCTAGTCCCCTCAACATATATTTTATAATACCATTTATTGTTTTTCTCCACAACCTGAATAAGATCTCTGAACTGTTGTCTCTCCTCTTCACCCAAATCAGATTCTATCTCTTTCTCATGTTTCTTCCCATCAATATACATAACCTCTTTCTTCCTACCTAACTTCTTCCTAGCCTGTGCATACCAGGGCCCTAATGAGCTCTTAACCTCATCACTTGCTCTTATATAATCACCAGTCCTTATTTCTCTCTTCTTACCTCCAATAGCATCTAACCATGCATATTGAGCTGCTTTATCTGATAGGGCTTTTATATCTGCTGCAGAATATCCTATAGTTAGTAAACCTAATCTCATCCAAGCTATGTTTTTAGATATTGGTCTACCCTTTGAATGTATTTTGAGCATTTTAACTCTTGTTTGGAAATCAGGAGGAGGTACATATATTGTTCTGGAGAATCTCCCAGATCTTCTAAGAGCAGGATCAACATCCCAAGGTGCGTTTGTTGCAGCTATAACCAGCACATTCTCATTATTAGCCTCTATACCATCCATCTCAGTAAGGAATTGATTGATTGCTGATCTTAGGGCCTGTCCCGCCTCTCCTCCCCCGGAATCTCTTCTAGCACCTATAGCGTCTACTTCATCAAAGAACAGTATTGCTGGTGCATTCTTTCTAGCAGCTTCAAATACTTTATGTATGTTCTTCTCAGTATTACCCACGTACATATCAAGTATATCCGATAGTTTCACGTTGATAAATGCTACTTTAGCCTCTCCAGCTGCAGCCTTAACAAAATACGTTTTTCCACATCCAGGAGGCCCATACATCAGTATTCCCCCTCCACCCATGAGTCCATATTCCTTAGTGAGCTGAGCATACTGAAGAGGTTTAACTATACTGTTCATAAGTTCATTCTTGAGTTTTTCCATACCAGCCAGATCCTTGAAATTGATCTTTATATCTTTCAGAATCTTAACATCTCCGCTTCCTCCCTGTTGCTGTCCTCCAGATCCAGCTTTTTTTATCTCCAAACCTTCTAATCTGTCTTTTGCATCCTGCAGTTCTGGATCCAGTTCATATGCCCGCTGATAATCTTTTGCAGCCTTATCAAAATCATTTAGATTCTCATAACATACTCCTCTTAAATAGTAAGCATCAGAATTGTTCGGTTCAAGTTCTATAACTTTATTAAAATCTTCCAGAGCCTTATCGTATTTCTCCAGACTCAAATAGCAAATCCCTCTGTTGTGATATGCTCTAGCATAATTAGGATCAAATACAATTGCCTTATCATAATCCTTGATAGCATCGTTTATCTGCCCTTTCTTGAATAGTATATCCCCTCTGTTATTGTATATAACTGGATTTTTTGGATCTAATTCTAGAGCTCTGGTATAATCTCTATAGGCACTGTCGTAATCTTTGAGGAAATAACTAGATAATGCTCTATAGAAATATGCATCAGACATCACACTATTCAATACAAGTACTTTACTAAAATTCTCTCTAGCCTTTTCATAATCTCCCTTTTTAAAATATTCCAGTCCAATCTGATAGAATTTATTAGCATCAACCGATCTTATATCCCTATCCATAGATCAATTATATCATAAAAACTTTTTAAAGATATCTTAAGAATTGAAACCATGTTCATCTTCGATTGGCAGAACACCTATCTGTTAATGTTTATATTATATATTCTACCCTCTCTACTATTCATATTTAAAAGATTAGGTAATCTAAATCCTGTGGAAAGGTTTCTAGTAGCAATCCCTATAAATTTCATATCCGTCTCTATACTAACAACCATTTTAGGATTTGTTTTTGGAGCTCTTAGTATAACTGTGGTTATAATATCATATATAATATATCTTATTATACTATTGTATTGGACATTCCAGAATTTCAAAGCTGGAGAAATATCTGTAAAATTTGATATGAGCTCTCAAGAGATAATATTATCTATATTTTTAATCCTCCTGATACTATCCAATTGGAATCTGAGAGTATTCTCTTTCTCCCCTATATATTATGAATTTGATCCATATTTCTATCTTGATGGGGTTAAGTATCTATTATATTATGGAGTTATACCTGAATCGGACGATAGTGCCTGGAATCCATATAATGTAAGCACTCACCGAAATCCTCCTCTATACCATTATACTATTGGGAGTTGGTATCTCTATCTATATGGTAATTCTATAGATAGTATAAAACTATCAGCAACAGCCAACATACTTCCTCCTTTGAACTCTGTAATGATGCTGATAGGGTTTTATATGTTAGCATTAGCTCTATCAAATAATAGGATTCTAGCATTGGTATTTACATATTTTGTAAGCCTAATCCCTATATTCATTTTGAAATTCCAAGCAGGTGTTTTTGAGTATCAACCCATGAATTTCTTCCTATTTACGTTTTTGATAGCAAGTTTTGTTCTATATATAAAAACTAAAGAGATAATATTTTTATATTCAACATCACTGACATATGCTGCAGTTCTCATGGGTGCTGTGGCTATACCGGCAATTCTACTTACCTTTATACTAATGACTCTTATGATGTATATAAAATACAGGTATGATCTCCAATTACTATTACTAGCATTATCTATAATGGGTAGTATAGGAGGACTTTTCATGTGGATCTATTCTGATTCTCTATCTAGATTGATATTTGGATTTTTCTATATTCCTATCTATATCATCTCCCTATTAAGAATTGATAGAATTGTATTAGAGTACATCGAATCTAGAATCGGTGAGGGACTGAAGGGTAAATCATTGATAGTAGGAGTAACTCTTATTCTAGTAATGTTGATACTTGTCTATCCATTCAGAGATGCTATGTTATATGCATTACAGTATAATAACCCTCTAGAGAGAACCATAGCTGAGCAGAATCCATCTGGTCAGTTTCTAGATGATAATTTCGGTAAATTGGGTATAGGTGTTGAGAGAATTGTTGGAAATGATCCTATCTCATGGTTAGTGAGATTGATAATATATATCATCGCATATATACCTACAACAATTACTAATAACCTTCTTGGATTAGTGTTTAATATTTTGGGAGGGGTATTTAACCTTGTTATAGAATGGATCCCTAAGGAAACCAGTATAGCGTATTCTATAATATTCTACTCTTTAGTATTCATAATTCTAGAACTCTATAGAGCTATTAGAAATGTAAATGAACTTAGTGATGAAACTATAATGACTCTACCTATGTATGTGTTCAGTATAGGTTTGCTCAAAGCCAAATTTGAAATATATTTCACCTTTGGATATCTATTTATATTCTTATATTTATTAATAAAACTGCTAAATCTATTTGCTCATTTAAAAATAACAAAATTAAACTACGTGCTCTATTTAATACCTATATTATTTGCAGGATATTCCTCTATTGGCCCTATAGATACATTTGCACTGATGATAAAATCAAATTTTCTAACATCAATATCTAACGATCCAACAAGATTGATAGAACTGAGAAATATTGCATGTTCAACATATCCAGGAATCTTTCCAGATTGTAATCAGTCACAGATTGAGATAACAACTCAGTATAACAGATTAATGTGTAATTTGGACATGATCATTAATAGGCAGAATGATACTGTTAGTAATGTTCTCTATTCCACATCATGTAATCACATCCCATCTGAATGGTATGATCCCATGATGTTTCTAAAATACTTCACAGAGCCAGATTCAATAGTAACATCATGGTGGGATTATGGTCATTGGATCAATTATTGGGGCGAGAGAAAAGCTACAATACGAAATGATCACTCTGTGCTATCTATGATTCTGGATGTAGCTTATGCGTATATACAAGGTGATGACACTGTTCTCAGAGATACACTAAAGAAATATGGATCGAACTATGTTCTATTTGATCAGGAAATAATAGTATCTAACCCCCTATTTGGAGGTAAATTCTACGCACTCAATTATCTCTCCTGTGCAAAAATAGGTCAGGTAGATCAGAGATTCCCTATGATGTCTAGTAAGTGCGAATATGAGAATCTTTGGGAATCTGTATTGATCACCAATGACAGATGTAATATAGATGGTAAAATTGGTAGAGTGGGGGCCGTGATTGAATACACTGGTTATACTGGTGCTATTCAGCAGAGACTAGTGAATAGTTATTGTATAATCAACAATGATGGAACTCTAGATCTCAGTAGAGCCACTAATAGATTCGTCAGAACACTATTCCGAGATCAGATTGGAGGTATTAGAAATCCTCAATTCATAATGTACAGGTTAAATGATTCTAAATTACATAGAGGTATTCCTGTACCAATATCTCAAAATCTTCTCATCATTCTCTATACATATGACGAGGTATGGTTTGTGGATGGAAACTGGACTTCAGGATACGAGGATAGAACAAGTAGATTCTATAATTCTAGTTTATACAGAGGATTCGTACTTGAAACTTTAGATGGATTTGATCTAGTATATAACAATGGATATGTGAAGATTTATCGATTAAAATAATGTTTTAGACTATCTGATACTCTATACCTAGGTATTGCCTCTAGAGGATAGGAAGATCTATAACCTTGCATATATAATTCTTCTCCCAGAACAGCTATCATGGCTCCATTATCTCTATTATACATATTATCTGTTCTAAGTATCTCCACACCATATTGTTTTGAGAATTTATCTAACATCTCATTTAGAATTCTGCTCTGAGCTACCCCACCACATACTATTACACTATCAGCGTTATAAGCAAATACAGCTCTTGCCAACGTTTCTAACAACATACTAAAACTAGTGTGGAAAAGTGAATACGCAAGATTTTCTACTCTATCTAATTTTTTATTCGCTCTGTTCACAAAGTATGTAAATATTCCTGCAAAAGTGGTGTTCATGCCCTTAACTGTATATGGGAATTCTAGATAATTATCATGCTGTAATGCTAGTCTCTCCAAATCTGCAGCGTTTCTCAATCCTAAATGTCTAGCTGCTTTGTCTAACATATTACCAATACCCATATCCAGTGTCTCTCCAATGATCTTCAAATCTCTAACTCTTAGAATCATAGTATTTCCTCCACTTATATATAGAGCAAGATCACCAGATCTGCGATTAGTAAATTCAACTATCTTCACGTGTGCGTACCCATGATTAACTCCTATAACAGGAATGTTTAGCTTATACGATAAATAGTTCGCCATTCCAACTCCAAATGATAGGGGAGCTCCTATCCCAGGACCCTGACTAACTGCTATTAGATTGATATCTCTAAGGGAAATCTCTGCACTACTTAGAGCAGACTCCAGAAGAGGTCTGAAAAATTTTGCATGATGTTCGGCTAGATCTCTGGGTATATAACTACCTTGATAAGTATCTAGAACGTTCACTAATTTGTCCCCGATTTTTATCCCTATCCCTAGTGTATGTGCTGTAGATTCAATTCCCAGAGTAATCATATTCTAGATCTACTTATTTTCTCATACCATTTTATTAAATAGTTTGCGCTCTTTACGAGTAATATAGAAACAATTACTGAGGAGAAAATCAGTATGAATCCTATGTTGATCAGATTTAGACCGAACACCTTATCTAGCTGAGCAAAAACAATGAGAGTAAATTCTCCTACCGCTAGTGACAAGAAAGATACATTTATCGAATTCTTCATATTATAACCTAGTCTCTGGAAATAAATAATTGATGTTAAGGATTTAATTATAGTTATAACTAACAGTAATATAAGGGCAGTTCTCCAATACTCTATATTAAATAGTGCCTCCAGATCTAATTGAGTACCTATGTATATAAGGAATATTGATATGAAAGTCTCTGAAAATAGAAAGATACTATCTCTTATTTTCTGGAATTCTCTAGAGAATAGATTTGATACTGATCCTGCGATGAACGCTGCAACACCCAGAGGGAATTCTATGAGCTGAGCTATGAGAAGTAAAACAACAAATATGCTCATGAAGAAAGAGAAATAAATCTGTTTTATATTATCATCATCGCTATTGTGATTTGTTTCTATACTGTTTATAATATCCTTTATTATGGAGGCAATGACTATTACAATAATTGTCACTACTATGAACATCACTCCTGAAATAAAGAGATTATATATCTCTGTAGATAGTGAGGTTATTGATATTGTAGTAGCTTTGAATAGAAAGGTAAGTATTAGCAGAGCTATTATATCCTCAATTATAGATTTAGTAAGCAATAGATTGGATTCTGGTCTGGTATGTAATTTATAATCCTTAGCCAGTTCATAATATATTGCTGTTGAGGTAAATGATAGGGATAGTGCTATGATGAATGCTAGTTCATTAGCTATATCTGCAAATAGAAAATTGGTTATTAAAACATACATTATTAGAGCTATCATGATGTTGCTGAACAGGAAAAATCCCAGTGCTTTTATATTGTATACTAATATATCTCTGAGATTAATTTGCAATCCTATAATGTAAAGAAGTAGTAGAATCCCTAATTCTGAGATTAGATTGATGGCTTTTTCATCTAGAATATTTATACCATAATAATTAGCAATTATACCATTAGGTCCAATAAATGCAGAGAATAGTAAAATAAATATTATAAATGGAATTCTTATAATATTAGAGAGAAATTGCACGATGAATATTATAACAATAATTTCCAATACCTCTAACATCTTACTTATCAATTATCCACATAGCTTTAAAAATATCTTTCAATCCTTTATAAAAGATTTAAAAAGGTTTTCGATTAAATATAGATCATGAACTTGGAATCAATAGTATTCTCAATGATACAGAAGACACTAGGGATAATAAACGATATACTAGTACCTCTGCTAATCTTCCTAGTAGGAGTAATGTTCATATGGTTTATCACTAAAGGAATAGCTAGAACCGTAATAAATCTGATATGGGGGAAGCTTGGTATAGATAAGATACTCGAAGAGCATAAGCTGAAAGATGCATTATTGGGTATAGATATAAAAGTAGTAGCTAATACATTACTATTTCTCTATCTGTTCTTAATAGGTACTATTCTAGTGATGGATATAAGTCTCAAGACTATTGCAGGGAGTTTACAAATCCAAGCCATACTAACAAATTTGCTAGGCTATATGTCCTCATTAATACAAGGAGTAATAATACTGATAATATTCCTACTAATAGCTGATCTAGTATCTGATAAGATAAGAGCTAAGGAGGATATGTTATTCAAAGATTATGTTGCAATGGTTGTTCAGGCATTCATAGCAATATTGGGTTTTGTAGTATCTATGCCAGCTATATTCCCTAACTCTAATGTTGTACTAATAGGTAATGTAGTTTTAGTAATGTTCGCAGGGATTGCATTAGGATTTGCACTTGCCTTCGGATTGGCATTTGGATTAGGAGCTCAGGAGATTGTTAGTAAGAGATTAGAAAAGTTTATAAAAGAGAAGCTTGAATCTAAATAAGTAAGGAGGTGAGATAAAATGAAACTATCCGATTTGTATGGTAAGGAGATCTTCACAGATACAGGTAAATTCCTGGGGACAGTACATGAGATTCTTATTGATATGGAAAAGGGAGTTGTATTTAGACTGTTGATGGAAGATCTACCATCATCTGCAGAGAGAGCTAGACAGGTAATGAACGAGAAGAGCATCAAGTTTGAGAATGTAAAATCTATTGCCGATGTAGTAGTTGTTACAGTAAGTCCTAAGAATTAGTGCTTTTGAACACACCTGTTTCAATTAGTTTTTCTTTAGGATTTTCTTCCATATAATCTGGTTTCCACTCAGGTTCAAACACAATATCAAGATCTATATATTCTATCTCTTGGATTTCCTGAAGTTTCTGGTTCACTTCATTGATTATTGAATTACCATATGGGCAGAAAGGTGTTGTGAGTGTCATTTTTATATACCCGTAACTCCTATCCAAATCCAATCTTATTTCATATATCAAACCCAGTTCAACAATATTATAATCAAATTCAGGATCTTTAACACTCTCCAATTTTTCCACTATCATCTTTCTAATATCTTTGACATCCATAGACTCTAGTTCTTTAGTATCCTTTAAAAACATTTGCTCATCATAAATTAATATGGCTAAAGTGCATATCATTGATGAGAACAGAACGATAGATGTGCCGGACGGATCTCTCCTATTAGAGCTTGATGGTAAGACTAATCTTTTATTTGCATGCAGAGAAGGGGTATGTACAACATGTCTAGTAGATGTAGTTGAAGGTATGGAGAATTTGGAGGAACCTGGTGAGATGGAGAGTATGACACTAAGTACACTACCTCCAGGTACAGCAAAAAACCCCCGACTGATGTGTGTATCTAAGATCAAATCAGGAACAATAAAGATAAAATTTGTGCAATAAAGATTTAAAAAATAATGTTATATAGATACTAAACATGAAATTGGATCTCTCGAATTATACAACCCCTCTAATCATAATACTCATTTTAATGTTAGGGGTTATACTTTTGCTTTCACTAGAACTTGTAAAAAAGTCGGATCAAACATCAATATTCTTAAAATATTATGAGAGTAAATACCTTGTAGAGGTTA
>JAUQPY010000026.1 GCA_030550115.1 Microcaldota archaeon | reverse complement strand
AGAATATAGATATTCCAATACAACAAATATGGTATGCTTACCAGCAAAATGTAGATATGAATTAGAATCTTTCTGTACACCTTCACAATGTCATGTGAAAGGAACCATAAAAAACGTTCCTGGTGAGTTACAAACTAGTACTACTATATTAGAAGCTAGAGAATATGGAATCGGTTTAGATTCATGTATTAGTCCTGAACATAGATTAAATCTGTTTGGATATGGAGTATTCAGAGGTAGAAATGATAATTATAATCTAAACCAAGAAGGATGTGGAGTAAACTATCGAGGTTATAGTGATTTTGTCTTTAATAATTACACCATGAATATTATCATAGATAACAATTGCTCAAATTCTAATAATGGTTATTACGTTATAAAAAACATTGTATCAAATACGTCTCAACAAATCCCAATTTCATATACGCAACGAATATTTGAAGTAAGATGTAAAGATGGGCCTTTGGGCTTTGTTGATAGTGATTGTCTCTGCGAGCCTATACAAGTTAATCTTCTTAAATCTGCCTCTAACCTACCTGAAACTTATTCAATAAGAGATGATTACTGCGGATTTCAGACGGGTTTTGGAGATGGTTGGTTAACTATTCAGCAGAATTATAGAACTATTCAACTCCCACCCATTTATGACATTAATTATACTGAGACGTACAACGCAGATTGGTGTGTTCAAAGATATATCCTGAGATGTGATGAATAAATTTTAAAATCTCTCTTAATATTGTATGAAAAGATTAATGAGTAAAGAGTTAATGAGTTTAGATATAAAAAATGCGGAGAAGGGGATAGTGTTGAAGAAAGTAAATTATGCATATGCTCTAAACTCTAATAATCCAGAACCTCAAATTAGTATATCTTTAGATGATTATAATAACTATAGATTTCCCAGTACTATCGATGGTAAGTATGTATTAATTGTAGAAGGATTCAGAATAGGAGTTATTGAATATAAGAATGGTAAACCTATACTAGATAGATTACCTAGATACTTGATACTCTTGGAATGGTTAGAAGATCCAAGAGCTTCTCATAAAGATACTTAATTTTCTTAATTACCCAAAGTTTGCTAGGATTATTAGCTATTCTATGTTTAGAATAGTATGAATTAAACTCCTCTGCTATTTTCAAGATATATTCAGCTATTATAGATGGATCCAGATACTTAATAGATTTATCAATATTTGTATTATAGTACAAATAGAACTTCAGCAGTTCTCGATCATCTTCATCAACTTCCTTCAATTCAGGTGTTACAGTAGAGTTTTTCTCCAAACCAAGCATACGTACATAAGTATACAACACATATACTCCAGAGCCTCCTTGAGTACTTAGAGCTTTTTCCCAATCGAATATCACTTCTGTCTTTGGATTATGTTTCAGAATGAAGAATTTTATAGATGCTAATGCCAAATCTCTATTACCTATTCTTTCGATAGCCTCTCTGTAAAGATCATCTGCAGTATATCCTAACCAGTTTCCCTTCCTACCTGAAAAATGACCCTCTTTGAGCTTTACCCTCTGATATGATAGATGGTAATATTCTTTATCTTGAGCTATATTATTAAATAATTCTTTGATCTCTTGCTGATGTGATGATTGTTCTATTCCTATAACGTTAATGATAATATCTGAATTTAAATCCATCAAACTTCCTTGATTAGATGAATATAACACTCCATCTCTGTTTATAAATCTAATTCCTTTGAGTAATCCAGCTTTCCAGAGCTGAAATATGATATCTTTACCGAGATATGTAGCAGTACCATCACTTCTAATTATTACTTTATGATTGAATTTAGTTATGTAGGTGCCTTTAAGCTCTCCTTCTGTTGCATATATTATATAACCTAATTTTTTCAGATGTTCTATCCCCTTATCAAACAGATCTCTCTTTATATCACTCTCATATATTCTATAATCAGCATGTATCCCATACAATCTTGCAGTCTGTAGTTGATATTCTAGAACCTTATCAACAAATTCTCTAGCTATATTTTTCTCTTCCATTTCTCTTAATACTTCTCTTATTTCTTTTTCATTATGTTCTAGAAGCTCATTAGCTCGCACATAATCCATACCAATTGCATGATCGAATTTTTGATGATCTGAAGTGATACCGTATTTTCTGTAATACCAATAGCTCTGAGCTACTTGTAATCCAAGATCATCTATATAGTCTATAGTGTATACCCTACTGTATTTCTCTTTCAATATCTGATACATACTCTCCCCTATTATTGCATTTCTGAGATGTCCTATGTGCCAAGGCTTGTTAGGATTCACCGAAGGATATTCTATACTCACAACTCTATTTAATCTAGAGGATTCTAAGCTTATTGATTGGTAATATTCTGGTTTCAGTCTTATGTTTACATAATTATTGATAATATCTATTCTATCCACCATAGAATTTGATTTTATCTCATCCAGAATTTTCAAATCCGATATTCTTCTCTGATTCATGCTCAAATCATATCCTCTTAATTTACTAACTTCAAATTCCTTAAGCATAGATTTGTTATAGTAGGAAACTATTTAAAAGAGTTATAACTCAATATTATTTGATGTTGGGAGTGATAGTAATAGATATAGATGACGATCTGGGGAAAAAGGCCAAGATCCCTGGTCCTGTGATTGGTCTAGAGAATTGCAAGGCTGCTGCATATCAATTATTGCTAGCAGACCCCGAAGATCCTGATGGTAATACAATCTTCAAAGCAATACAGATCTATGAAGATCTAGAGGAAAAAAATAAGAATATCATCATACTCACAGGGGATAGTAGAATGGGGTATTATGCTTACAAGAAAATTAATGAATCTCTAGATCTGATAATAAATAAATATGGATTGGACAGTGCAATTCTAGTAACTGATGGTCTATCTGATGAGAATGATGTAATTCCTATACTGGGATCTAGAAAAATCAAAATAATTCAAATAGTCAGATTGAACATAAAACAATCTTCAAAAATAGAGAATGCCTATGTGTTTATAGTAAATAAACTCAAAGATCCGTACTACTCTAGATTGATCTTTGGTATTCCCGGTCTTCTCCTATTTTTCATATCGTCTATGATCTTACTAAATATACCTACTTCTACGATACTATTTATAATAGGTTTCATTATGATAATGTACGGATTCAACATACATCAGAGAATATATGATCTGTTCAATATATTCGAAATTAGAAGATATAATTTTATTATAATAGGATCTGGAATTATCATAGTCACTATATCAGGTGTAGTAGGTTATGAACTATACGTTAGATTAATTAATTCCGGGGAAGAATGGATATACAGTCTATTCAGAGGTGTTGAATTGGCGATGTATCCTATTATATTTTATCTAGCCTTGCTCTATGGATTGAATGCGGTATTTGGCGATAGTTATCTTAAAAGATTGAATAGCGCTAAAGCACTCTTGCTCTTAGGATTTATTCTTATTAATCTTATAATAGGTATAAATTTCATTACCGGTACTATATTCCTTATAAGATTTGATACTGTAATATTATACTCTATAATTTCTACAGTTCTCACCATCATGATAATGAATTACATAGATAATCTTAAGATGGTGTATATATATCTGTCGAATCCAATTGGATATAGAGTTATTGATAGTGAATCTAGGATAAACTTCGGTACTATTAAGAGATTAGATGAGGATAGAATTATCGTAGAAACGGATTACAAAGAGATATTAGATTTGAAGTATGATAATGTAATCAATATCAAAGATAGAACAGTGTATGTTAAAAGCTAATTTTTAAAACATTTTCTAGATAAATAAACATGGAAGCAATCCCTGAATCTGGTTTCCATAAGAGTATAGCTAATCAAGTAAAAGAACTTGGAATAGATCCTATAAGTATTGCTAATAGAATGAGATTAGATAAATACGATTTCTCAGGATGGAAACTATTGCCAGCAATCGCTTATACAGTTAAAGAATATCCTGAGTTTCTCTCAGAGTTAGAGCAAAGTAAGGGCATAATTGA
>JAUQPY010000027.1 GCA_030550115.1 Microcaldota archaeon | reverse complement strand
AAGAGATGATCGTGGAACTCTTGACTTATTAAAATCTATAAGTGAAAATATTTCAATCCTTTTCGTGTCTACTACCTCACCACTACCATCTGGATATGTTGCAAACACCTCTATAGCAAATCTATCTCCTACTTTGAATCTATATTGATTACCATCTCTAACAGCAGGTACTGATGGTTCGTCATGAATTATATGTTCAGATATTCTATGGCCTGTTAGATTAGAGATAGGTTTGAACCCTCTATTAGATAGATGATCTTGGATTAATCCAGAGACCTCATCTATAGTAACATCTGGTTTTATCATAGCAATAGCCTTATCAACACTCTCCTTAGTAGCTTCTATGAGTTCTTTGTGTTTACCACTCAGATTGATACTTATTGCGTTATCAACTATTCCTGTTTCTGTAATGTAACCAAAATCAATTTTTACCAAATCATCCTCAGCTACTGTTCTATGCTCTCTAAAACTAGCTGTAGAATGTGCAGCTATCTCATTTATAGATACATTCACAGGGAAGGCTACATCATATCCTTCATTAATTATTATCTCTTCTATAGATTCACATATATCCTTTACATTCACATCTATTATTACAATACTATCTATTTCCTCTAATATTTTTCTGTAAATACTCATGCACTTTTTTATGTAGATTGGATTTTTATTCTTTATCCTCCTCATCTAGGATTCTATATCTTTGGGATCCTCTCTTTTTGATTATATGATATGATAAAATTCCTATTAGAATCAATAAGAATACTAATGCATAAGGTCTTAAATCCTGCTGTTGCTGAACATTTGTAGATCTGACAACTATTGGTTTAGAATTCTTCATGTAGTTTATAGCGTCTTTTATTCTGTTTTGTTCTAGCATATTATCTATTTTAGCTACATCTTCAGCAGAGTATTTATCTAATAACAATCTGATCCTAGCTTTAGCAATCTCATATTGGGATATGATTTTAGATTCCAATTCCCTCAATCTTTCCTGGGCTCTCTGCTCATCATATATCATCATTTCATAAATTCTCCCCAGTTCATCTCTAACTCTTTTCGGATCCAGATCAAAATACTCCTTTACGTAATCCATTTCATATCTATCGATGATGCTGGTATTTATAGAGACATTTTTCGATCTCTCATTCAATCTCTCCATTTCCTGTAATGCTGATAGATTTCCTGCCAGTACTTTCTGATATAGATAGGATAGGTATGCATTCCCTTCGCTACTTCTCAGGATACTTTTCAGATTGTTATATATCTTTTTAGCATAATCCTCTACACTTTTATCAGCTAGTATTAGTATTTGAGAACTGTTGGTATAGTTGATTGAAAGATTGGTGTTATTTATTAGATTTCCGTAGGTTGTGTTTAAGTATTCTACAAATCTTTGATTCATGATCTCCTCTATCTTCCTGTTTATATGATCTGATATCTCGCTGTAATTAGATCCGTTTAGAGACATATTTAGAACTTGCTCATATTTAGGTATGATATAATCTATAGATGTATTACAGAATCTGAAGACATTTCCTCGCCTACCACAAGGAGATAAATTCATATACTCTACTCTAATCGAAGAGTAATTCCCGTATTTCCATTCTAGCTCTACTATTCTAGTGTTATTATCTACCAACTCTCTGATGTATAGTGGTACTGGTACTGTATTGATAACTTCAAATCTATTTTCACCAACCTTCACCCTATACTCTTTCAGATTGTATACAGCATTTCCATTCAGTCTGGATATTATGACTAGAATATCTTTAGTGTAGAGAACATTATCTTTTAAAATAGCCTCATTTAGGATTATATTTGATGTGGCAAATATTTCCTCTTTGGAACTTTCAAAATGCTCACAAGTCATAGGCTGCAATGTATTAATCTTGATATTCATTTCATAATCTCTCATCAATTGATTTGGACGTATATTTATATCCCTAATTTCCACATCGAATGGATTACATACTCTAACTAGTAGGTAAGATCTAGATGGTGAATCTACATAAAACCTCTCAGGATAGATTAGATTGAACTCAATATCTAAATTCTCTTTTAGATATACCTGAACCTCTGATTCTAATCTAGATAAGAGATTAATATAATCATTACTAATCTGTTTCAATCTACCTATGTTCTGCTCAATATCCAATCCCTCTCCCTGTTCGATTCTCTGGAGTTCAATTCGATACTGAACTGCAACCGATCCAGGCAATCTACTTATCAAATCCAAAATCCTATTTCTCTGATCATTCAGATAGGAATAGGCATTCACAGCTTTATAACGAACAGATTGTTCTATAAAATATAGAGATTCACTATCATTATAGTTCTGAATAGTTTCAAACATCCTTCTCTCTATATATACATCTAATCCATCCTTTTCGGCCAGATCCAATAGTCTATTTATTCTTGTATATAAGTTATTCCAATTTCCATAATAATCATCAAATCTGAAATTCACTAGAAACAGATAGGTTTTACCCATGGTTTTCCTGTCTTGTAGTATCATTTCTCTTAAACTTCTCTTCAATTCTTGATTCAGGTTAGATCTGGCTAATTCATCTAATCTCCTATTCCTAACCATATCTATAGCTATCCTGGCTTTATCATAAGCTATACGATTCAGATGGTTGTATTTATCGATGTAATTTAATAGATCTTTAAGATACCTATTCATTCTGAAGAGTTGGTTAGGTATCTGATCAGGATTGTATATATTTATAAGCTGCAGTGCATATTCACAATCCTGCTTAGGACTACCTTCCTTGAATTTATAATCTATGTATAGTAACTCCTCATCAATACAATTTTTTGATAATTGCATATTACTTATATTCTCTAATAATTTCTGATTTTCTAGATTGATCTCAGACATCAATTCAATCATTTTCGAATTGATAGTACTTATATCTTCTACAAGATATGATGATCTTATAACAAATACAGAGTGTGATTTTAGCATTCTATCAGGTAGAGTATTGTATAGCTCTAATAATTCTTTACTTCGATTTAAATATTCTAACGCACTAATGCATAATTTTGGATAGTAATCGCAACCAGCATTTCTATAGAACTGATCATAGGTTTGATTCAGAACACTTGTGTGGTAGGCAAGTGCTTGTCTGTGATTCTCTAAGATATTCGACAGATGGGATAGGATTCTAGCGTAATAGTCGGAGGCAACTCTACAGGTATCTGGTTGGATATTATTCAATATTTCATTCATAGCGTAATTTGATATTATATATGTTAGAATCCCGGTTGGAAATATGGGTAAGAACGTCCAGAGTATCGCACAATTAGCACTTCCAGAATCATCTATGATATATCTATATACAATATACTCTTCCCCTGTTTCAGGATCAATTCTGGTATCCTTCAATTCAACAATTCTAATACCATACAGAATAGAATAGAGGTTATTGTAAGTCATCTCCTCTCTCAATCTATGCTGAGGTAGTGTTGAGAAATATGTTCTCACAAATACTGGATTGGAGCAGAAATTGTATGAAAAATTATACAGGACATAACATTGGTAGATATAATCTTTTCCCGCATATAACTCCTGAAACATCTGGTCTCTGGATTGTCTGGAATTTATTAGAACCATGTATTCATTTGGAGAGATCCCTAGTTCCTCTATGGAAGTATACATTAACTCAGGTAAGAAAATACCTACGCTCTGATTATAATACTTTTCATATACACTCTGTTCTATATTTGCATATACAAATATTATGACTAGGATGTATATCAACATCCCTATTCTAACAGATTAGATTATACAAATATCTTTTCGAACAATTCACGTTCGCCAGGATGTTTCTCCATTATTCTACCGATTATATCCTTTCGTTCCTCAAGTGCCTTATTAATTACATCCTCAATATTTGGATTTAGACGGTTCTGAAGCTCTCGAGATGCAGCTACAAAAGCTTTGAATTCTTCCTGCAGTGTTTGATTATTCTCCAGATTAGATATTAACCATTCGCCAAGAGGTCTACCACTATCTGGAGGAAGATCTAATTTGCCTTTAGCAATCATTAGAGCTGCAAATGCATCCAGCATGTGTGCCACATAAGGATCGCTCCTATATCGCTCTTGTAAGTTGTTAATATCTATATTATTAGCTGTTGTTAATTCCGGTGTTGTTGCCTGCTCAGATAATGGTAATGGTAATGATTCGATTGGAGGTTGTCCAAAGATATCTTCATACAGATGAGATGGTTCTAAACCTAATACTTGTGCTGCTCCGCTAACATTATTCCAATCATCACCTGTTTTAGCTGTTGCAAGACCCAACACTAATAATGAT
>JAUQPY010000002.1 GCA_030550115.1 Microcaldota archaeon | reverse complement strand
CCATTAGCCAAGAGAAAGAGGTCTACCACTCTCTGGAGGAAGATCTAATTTGCCTTTAGCAATCATTAGAGCTGCAAATGCATCCAGCATGTGTGCCACATAAGGATCGCTCCTATATCGCTCTTGTAAGTTGTTAATATCTATTTTATTAGCTGTTTCAGCAACACTAACATTAGAATCTTGGAAGGATTGCTCCCCTTGTCCGGTTAATTCCGGTGTTGTTGCCTGCTCAGATAATGGTAATGATTCGATTGGAGATTGTCCAAAGATATCTTCATACACATGAGATGGTTCTAAACCTAATACTTGTGCTGCTCCGCTAACATTATTCCAATCATCACCTGTTTTAGCTGTTGCAAAACCCAACACGAATAATTGACCAACTACCCAAGCTCTAAATTCTTCATTCTCTTGAATTTCTCTGAATAGATTGTTCAAACTCTCTGCCAATTTTCCATAAGCCTCTGGATCCTGTTCAGCTAAAGTTCCTAGAACATGCTGAAGTGTTACATATCTATTTAGACTTGGAGAAGCATCAAATCCATATAATATCTCTTTTAATCGATGTATTCTTTCAGCTAATTGCATAGTTCTGTTTCTATCACTCTCTTCCTGCCCCCACATACTATTTTTTGCATCTTGTTCCTCTGCTCGTCTGTACCAAGCCTCTAACAATTCTTTTATCTCCTCTGCCAATTGTTGTATAGCAAATCTAATACTTTCAAATCTAATATTTGATAAATTTGTAGATGGGGATGAGGGCGATGAATCTTCCAATGATAAATCTACGCCAGCTACGGAGTGATTATTATAATAAAAGCCAGCTATAGAGAAATTATTATTTTGGTCTTCCCATGGTAGTTGATGGTGCCCCCCAAAAAAGTTTCTATATGATTTACCAGAAGGGAAGAGAGATGGATCACCTAATGATGGATCTATGCTATTAGCTATGGAGAAATTATTATCATTTGTTGAATATCCTGTGACAGACCGCAGTGAGTTGCCTATTGAAAAAGAGTTATTGCCGCCTACCGACTGATTTCCTAACTCTGATGGTATTGTTGGTTCAGTTGTTTTCATATCTATTATCTTTTCTCCTTCTTCTAATTGCACTTGCATATATAATTAATGTTTGAATATGTTTAAAAATTTAATTGATGGTATTTGTAAATTCTTAGTTCTTCAAAAAACATGTGTTTAACCCTATACAATTCCCAAGAACCATCATTAACTATCTCAGTTAGATTATTAACTAATAAAAATGCAATCCCTCCTGGTAGCAGGTAATTCCTTACATCAGTCATAAATCTCTTTACCACTCCTCTATCAATTACCGTTACATCATAATCCATACCATCATCAGGAATATAGGGAGCATTAAAAACTATCATCTGGTATTTCTCATCTATATTACTGAACAGATCTGAAACAACAAACTCAATATTCACTCCCTCTCTTTTAGCATTTGCACGAGCTAATTCTATTGCCTCTGATGATATATCTGCACCTACAACTCTAGAATCTGGATGAGCTCGCTTGTAATTTATAGCTACGTAGCCTGTCCCAGTCCCCATATCCAACATTGATCTAGCAGGGATATCTATTATTGTATCAAGGAGAAAAATAGAATCTTCATCAGGCAAATATATCATGTTATGATCATATGTCATATTTAAATAAAGTTTTTCCAAAAATAAATTATGAAATATGTTTTAGTTCTTATCATACTCCTATCCTATTCATCTGATACTTCAACACTAACTAGAATTCTCTCTCCTACAACTATCTCTTCAGATGGTTCCAATATATATTTCGAATATGATGTTTATGCTGAAGTTCCTCAACATGATAAAGTCGATCCTGGTAGGATAATCGTGATCAATGTTGACCAGATAGCAAGAATTTATGATAAGAATGCAAGAGCTGTTGTTAAAATAGTCCATTTTCAGAGAGCTGGTGGGGTTTCTGAAAGAATTGTATGTAAAGATCTACAACCCAATCACAGATGTCCATTGAATATAAATGAAGGAAATTATATAATTGAATATACTATTAAAGGGGGTGATATAGATTTTGTCACTACTGATCGAATCAGAATAGCGGTATTCAAGAATTCTAAAGGTCAGCTTGAAGTGATGTCCTATACTACACCTTTGGGAGTGAACCTAGGGGAATTGATAAAGGACAGGATTGATAGAGCTGGAGTTGATTCTATAATCATGATGATATTATTCTTAGGAATATTTGGTGCTGCTATGTATGCTAGAGGAATGGGAATGTTTGCAGGTATTTTTGATCTATTATATCCTAGATTACCAACACCTAAAGTTGTATTCTCCCACAAGCCAGGTAGTATTAATTATGCTCCAGCAATAGGAGATATTAGTAAAAGCGATAGTGCCGAGGCTCTGATAGCTACCAATATAGAAGTGAGAAGTATAACTGGGAGTGGATCTTGGAATTTGAATGCAGTTCAGCTGATGTTGGCACAGCAATTGGGTCTAGTTACTAGAATGAATGATAATGGAGTTTATTACGTCAAACCCAATCAGGAACATATATTTCAGGCATTTCTGAATGCCTACAATCGAAACATTCAGCCATATTTGGGTAATTTCGAATTAATAGAACGTCTTACTGATACTACCACAAGATTCAAGTTTGAGCAGAGCTACAAGGAATTTGTCAAAGAACTAGAAGCAAATGGATTAGCTCCTAGATATGCTCAGACAATTACATATTATGTTAATTTTGCTGTGGGTCAGTTGATAGCTGCTGCTGTAGTGAAGAAGACTAGAGAAGAACCTTTAGATAAGCTTGCAGAGTTCGTTCAGGTATGGAAGGATAAGCTAAGCAGATACCCAATTCTTAAGGGTGTTGCTCATATGGTCAACGTTCCAGTGATGTCATATATATTCTATCCATTCAGAGCATCGAGAGGAATGATCTCTTTTGCCCTATCATTTGTCTACCCATTCAAGCTAATTAAATACACTAGAGATCCTCTAAGACAGATTAGAGATGAGGAGATTGTAGAAAGAGTAGAAGAGAGAATCAAAGAGGCCGATGAATCTATAAAAAAGCTTGCCGATAAGAATGTAGCCTCTGCAATATCAGGTGCTTTTGGGATAGAGTTTTCAGAAAGTACAACTAACATGATAAACAATATTGCAAGAGTAATTCCTAATTGGATGTATGATGCAATGGTATTCCCCATAGTTGCTGGATTGGTTGTGGGGCCAGCTGCAAGCGTGAGAACCTCTTTCTACAGAACTGTTCGATACTATCATACTCCTGCTGTTCATAAGGAGCTAATAAAAGTCACTCCAAATAATGTAGCAGAAGCCTTCGTCGTATCTTTGCAGACTGCAAGTAGGAATCTCTCAACAATAATTCTTATTAACTATCTATCCAAGAGATATCCGGATCTTGTTAATGATATCCGAAAGTTAATTGAGAACACAGATTTGCATTTAGATATAAATACAATACGACAGATAAGTTCTAGATTAGATAGCCTAAAGGAAGATCAAGAATTGGGTAGATTACTCCAGGAGTTATATGCCATACAGAAGTTGGAGATCATTGCTATGAGAGAGAAAGATTATTCAATATATGTAATAAATGATCCTGTTGAGAGAGCTATTTTTGAGAGATACAAAGATCTGTTGAGGAGATATGTTGATTCATCAGAAAATATAATTCAGGGAATAGAGAAATTGGAGGAGTTCTTTACCAGAGTTAAGATGAGTAATGGTGAGGAGAGATTAGCTAATATAGATCTCCTGAGACCTGAATTTATAGATAAGATTGATTCTGCTATGATAGGGGAATACTTGGCCCTATCGGAGGATTTGAACAATTTACAATTCGCATCAATCTATAAACCCATAGGTAGTCAGCAAGAACAATCAGTAGCAATATTTAACGATGCTGGTGATGGTTTGATAGCTCTGATAGTAGCAAATATGCTAGAGATGTATAGATCTTCGGTTATTAAATCAGAATTGGGATCTAGTGGGCAAATATCTTATGAATACATGCCTGGAGTTAGAGAAGGTTTTGATATAACTATGTTAAAGATTCTAGGTAAGGAGAATGTTACTGTGGAGAATCATCACTATCTAAGAATGTTGTATACCGGGGATATCTCTGAATCAGTAGCTATAGCTAGACAGGAAGGTATTAGAGAAGAAATAATTGATGATGCTGTTAGAAGAACTGTGATTGATGCAATATTAGATAATGTGAATTCAGATTCTATACGAGAAGCAGTTATACGATGGGATGGAGGCATAGTAAACACAGAAGTTGGTTCTTATATCAGAAACTATCTGAGTACTAACCTAAACCAGAATGCAGATACACTTATAGCTGAGTCCTCAAGAATAATAAGTGATGTAGTTGTAATGAATGAATTGTATAGTATGCTGAACGAGCATCTGAGTGAGAAAGAGATTGTTGGATTGATAGATAATTATGTGAGATCCAGGAACGTAGAGAATATTAGAGATGAATTGAGGAATCGTGGATTGGCAGAATCAATAATTAATGGGGTAATAGAGGCTATTCAGATTAGAATTCGTGCAAATTATGATCTGAATTCTACATGGAATTGGATGGATATGAAGAATTCTACTGATGAATTTCAACTTACCCATTTGGTTAGATCAAATTCCACGATTAGATCAGAGTTTGTACAGAATATTTGGAATAATAATCAAGCTACTGAGGCTAGTAGAGCAGCAGTGAGATTAGGTGTGGAGGATAATTATGAGAGACAGAGGCTATTTACTGAAACTATCAGAAGGCTCAGTTCACATGATTTCTTCTCTCCGATTAATCAAATGAGTGATACAGAACTTTTCAGAGCTCTGAGCGATCCGGAGAGAGCATCAGATATATTCCATAGTACTTCTAATCTAACATATCTATCTGGGGATTACAAGGAATTGCTATTCGCCATGGGTATGGACAGTATTAAATCAGAGATATATCAAACCCAGGATATCTGGTATATAGCAAATAGGAAAGAATTAATAGAAGCAGCTAAATCTATTGCAGAATTCAATAGAGAAATGGCTACAGAAGCAGGAATAGTTAGTTCATTACGAAGAAATGAAAGAATGGCTGGTCTAAAAATCAAAGAGATACCTATAATATATGCTGTTAAGAAGAATAACATGATGGCTGCAGAAAGAGTAGGAGAGGCTATTAGGTATTTAGCAGCCAACAAAGGAGTATATCAGAACAGTCCCGAGGGTACCAAAGCAGAATGGTTCCAGCAGGAGTTAGAGAAACAATTGTTACAGACATCTCATCTAATGCAGAATAGTATATATTCAAAGCGTCATCTGGCACACACTCTAGGAGCTTTCATGGTTGCTGCTGGTTATCTGAATTTACATAATGCTGTAATTCAGAGGAAACCTGGTCCAGATACTAATTATCAGACTGTTAAGAACAATGTGGATCCAGGAGATTTGAATGTTGGTGTTGTAAATAGGTTGTTGTTTGGACATGAAAGGAGTAGAGTCGTGGATATTGATCCTAATACAAGAGTATTCTCAAAACAGAGGATATATGGTATGGGAGGACATACTGTATGGTTGCCAGAGGTATTTAATGATATAGACACTATTATTGCTGATGATGAATTGGTGCTCAGACCTAAGAGCTTTGGGCAGATGAGTAGAACCAGAGCCATCAATAGATCCCTATTCAGAGGAATTGGAAGATCTAGATTAACAGATGAGCAGCTAGATGGGACTGTAGAGAAGATGCAACAGGCAGTATCCAAAATTCCATCATCATCATTTGAGGCACCAGCTGGATCGTCTGTGCATATAGTTGATGCAATAGATGGTAGATTTGTGCATTTGGATCAGGATCCTGGTGATTATGGTAGTAGATATATAGGTAAGATGAGAGCTACAGCATTCTGGCTATCCAAAGATTTTGTTGATCTATCTGTACAATACGTTGGAGATCCAATATTGGCATTGAATGCGTTCTATGCTGGACTTAGCCTATCTCCAAAAATGAGTAAATCAGATATGATGCTAGCTCTACATACAGCTATGTACGATTTCGTCAGATTAGTTATGTACAAGAAAAGTGCTGAATACAGAAATGGGATTTTAGATTCTATACATCAGTATTTGAACAATAATGGTGTTAAAATTAGCAGATCTCAACTTGAATCATTACTAAATAACAGCTTAGCTGAAAAGAGGATATATCATAGATTGAATGAGAATATAAACGAATTGGCACAGATCTTACCTGCTCTTCAGCATATTTCTCAATCACATTCCAATCCTCATATCAGGTTTATGGCCTATGTAATGCTTGATGAATTCAATACTAGAATCGGAGTTATTCAATATCTAACACAGCAATTCCCCAACATCAACAGTATTAGAGAGTCAGAGGTGAGCATCTATGTTAAGAATTATAGATTGATAGAACAGATGTTCATGAACAATAAGATGAATCAGATATCTAATCATATCCCTATTTATTTGGATGCTTTGGCTATAATAGATTCTGTTTCTAACGATAAGAGAGTTCTGGGTATTACAGGATTGATAGGAGCAATGAATCTAGATAATTATTCTGTAAGAAATCTGATTCAAAGGGGAATGGTATTAGATACTGGTCCAAATGTAGGTCATAGAATACGTGAGATTGTAAATAGTATGAATAATAGATTGTGGGAGGGGTTAGTACCTAGAGGTGAGATAGGTTTTAATCTTAGAGATAGATTAATTGCCACATGGAAGGATCTTACCGCACTAGTTCTCATAAATAAAACTCTAGCAGCTACAGAGTATGCAAACATGTATTTCGTTCATGTTGAGCACTTTGGTCATGCAGCAGCAATGATACAGCATGGGTACCCTATAGTGAATAGAATGTTTGAGCTAGCTGAGAGAGCATTAGTGGAAAATATTATAGAGTTTATGGATCAGTATAGAGCTCTTGATCCAGATAATCCAGAACATACAGCTAGAAGGGCATATTTAGAAGAGGCTATAATCGAGGCATTTGAAGAGCTGAATGAATTTGAAACAGCATATTTGAGCTATAAACGAGGATACTACATGAATGCTTGGGCATTGGTTGTGCGATCTCCTAAAGGAGTGTGGGCAGGTATCAGTGAGTACAGAGGAGCAGATATATCTGCTACATTCTACGCTGGAAGTGGATTGTTCTGGCCTTACTACATAGCCATAATGTATAGAGTCCTAGATCAACCTTCTATTCTAGCAAATGATGGAGGGATAAGATCCAAGAGATTAACAGAAGGAGTATATACAAACTTACTCCCTCAATACGATCCTACCCTTGCAGATCTAATAAGAATGAATAATATCCAGAGATTGCATGTTGCTAACTATTTTGCAAACAGATCTGGTTACGATGATATACCAAACATAGTTAGACTTTTCCTTCTGGATCAAACACCGAATTATTCAGGATTGGATTGGATGGGTAGATTAAATATGGTTTTAGGATTCCCTCTTCACCTAGTTGCAAAGTCATTTTTACAGCCTCTGACCCCTGCTTTTGTAAGAGATGTTATTGCCCACAATTATATGATATCGATGTTCTCTAGATTACAATACTTCTCTAGACTTTACAGAGGATTGAACAAATCCTTCTCCACAACATCTACAATAGATACACCTCAACTATCAACCAGTTATATAAATAGACTATCTCAGATGCTAAATGATCCAAACTTTTCTCCTATAAGCAAATTCACATCAGCAAAACAGTTTAATAGATATCCAGTAAGCGATCTACCATATGCACATGTTTGGGCATATCTGCCTTTACCATTCTCTCCTAATATGTACTCTCACTGGTATCCAATATCATTCTATGCAACTATCATTGGAATGGGAACTCTTGGATTGCCTTTTGGGTATATAGTAGACAATCTAGAGAGGATTTTTGGTCCACACATTATCCCGAATCTCCAGAATTGGTTGGATTACAGAGCTTCAAAGATAAGAGCTACAGAAGGTCTTTTGATATCTGATTGGGAAGAGAAACTATTAACATATAGACCTTCTCACATGTTCCACCATTGGTTATCTCCTTTTGTAGGTACATATTATGATCTACCAGGTTACGGCCACATAGATCAGAGTTCTGGTAATATAGTGATGAATACCCTGAATGAAAGAATCTTGCTGAATAAAGACGTGTTTACAGATAGATATAACATGAATCAACGAAGATGGAGTAGGTATTTTGGATATTATGAAGAGCGTACATATTATTCTACAGAACTACCTTCTTACAGTCTTCCATTCATGATGTTCCCTATGTTATACGTTGTCTCACCAATTACACTATTACTAAAGACTATCCCAACCTCCCCATCCACAGCACCGATTAAAGCTCTAATAGAGGAATATATATTGCCTTATTCATCTATATCAGGAGCGCTCAATCTTACCAGAAAATCCTTGGCATATATGTTTCAACCTCTGCTACCGCCCACAGAATTCAGAGCTCTAGCAGGAGATATGATAGGGGAGAGCCAAAGATCAATTACCCCTTGGAATGTGATTTCAGAGAATGCACAGTACAGAAATCAGATCATAGCAGCTACAGGTTATTCATTAACTCCTGAATCGGTACCTACAGCCACCACTAAGTTTATAGAGCAATCCGCTAAATACAGAGGAATTGATAGATATAGAAGAATTGAGGGGGATGGTCAGAGTGAATCTGAGCAGGTACTGGTGGGGATCATAAAGGCAGAGATGATGTTTACTCCAGCAACTGGTAGAGATATAATAATAAATAATAGAAATAGACAATTATTTAGACAGAGAATAAAAGAGGTTAATAGAATAAGATTGAGTGGTTCTTCTAGAGGAGGATAATATTTAATTAATATGCGCAATATATAATTATGCGAGCTCAAATATCTTTAGAGTTCCTGTATACTAATTCTATAGCAATCATAATAACACTATTCCTTGTAGCTATACTCATATCATACTATTCGGGTTCTTTTGCACTTCCAGATAGGTGTGTAACTCCTTATTTTCTGAGATGCGAGGACATGTTTATAAATTCGTCTAACATTATAATAAATTTGAGAAATAATTTTGATTACGATATTATCATTAGAAGATTGAAGTTGAATAATACTGAACACAACTTCAACATCCGATTAGATAGAGGCAAAAATTTTACCATCAACATTCCTGTCAGTATTCCAATCAATAGGAACTACGCAGAGCGATTAGAGATCTATTATGAACCTATTGTTCCAAATACTCCTGTAAACAGTGAATTTGTACTGTATGGACGTATATATGGTAGGGTGAGAGAATGAACATAGTATTCAGGGACGGGGCATATATTCCTATTGATTCCAAAAAGGAATTACCGAATAGAATAGATTATAATTCACTGATTGGGAGATATCTTGTTGAGTTGAATGACAATACTATAACTGTCGACCCTAAGATAAGTCCAGTGCTCTTCCTAACCAGAGATATGTATTGGAGTGGGGATCATTTCATAATATATCAAGGTGAGGAGATTCTATTGAATTATGGGGCAAAAATATTTAATCACATGGCAATAGATTTTAATAATTCAGATTTCAGATTGAATGATATTGATCTAGAGAGTTACGATCAGACATATTCTATCTATGAACTCTATAATACAAGTCTACGGCAGAACAGTATAGGATCATTCACAATAGGAGAGGATATATATGAGGCAGAATTGATGAATGTAATCCATGATAGTATAAATAGCTCTGAGCTTTTGTGCTACAAAACTCTGGTTTTTACACCTAAAGTATCAATCCCCAGAGGTAATGTAACTATTATGGGGCTGTTAGAGAAGAATATTGCTATAACCACAACAGACAGTGTTCCAATGGATACTACAACCTATCTTAAAATCTATCAAAATCCGATAATAAAAGCACACACTAAATCATCTATGAATGATAATATAATGAATATTCAGGTTTATTTGGAAAACACTTCTGATATCAGTCAGGAACTTAGAATAATATTAGAATTGAATACCTATCGTGTAGTTGATTATGAAGGGGAGATGGAATATAAGGATGGAGTACTGTTCAGAGATATTATTCTACCTCCACATACTAAAAAAACATTAGATGGAACACTAATCTTTTAAAGCAGAATAATCTTATATTATTTATGTATAGATACTTTGCAATAGGCGCTATTATATTGGGCTTGCTAATCTTATTACTTACAGCCTTGAATATATCCACACATCCAACCCAGCTGTATATATACAGAGATTCTGCTCTGATGAAAATTGATAATAGAATTGATCTAGATGGATTGAGTGTTTTGAATATCTATGGTAGGTATGATCTTTTGAAAATGAATAACTATCTGGGAACCAGGGTGAAGTTCATATGGAACAACAGAGAAATTCAAGGTACTGTGGTTGGGATTGATGAGTATACAGTAATAGTTAAAGATCCTGAAGGATATTACTATAGATTGGATCCAAATTCATTAGTAGCTCAAGACACTAATCTTACATCTACCCTACTTGATCCTATAGGTTATGTATATGTAAATATCGATAGACTCAAATGGGAAGGTAGTTCTATTCTTAGACTTGATCCTCTTAACTCCTCTTTAGATATCGGTTTTAAAATTATCAATAATAACAAGAGAGAATTTAGATATGATCAGGTCGAATTGGTGGATGCGAATCTGAGGAGATACTCCCCAATTCTATACAAATATCAGTCTTTTCAATTGAAAGAAGCTAGTGAATTGGATAAGCAGATAACTATGAGTAGAATTGTATATACCATAAAAGATTTGGTTGTACCTGCTATGTCTACTATATCCAGAACTGTAGAATCTAAAAATTTGAAGGAAGATAGAGTGAATAGAATATTTGGATATCTATATAATCAGGAGGTATACTCACAGAAGGGAAATCCATCTCTGTATATTAACTTCAGAGCCCCAACAGATATCCCATCTGGAACCATAGAGATCTATGATGAATATGGAAGATTATTGAATGTTGTTGATATAGATTATTATCCAAAAGATAGTAGCGTTGATCTATATATTTGGGAGAATAGGGGTATAGAGTATAATATTTTATACAGAAATTTACTGAATAGAAAGTGCGATCAGTATATGTATTGTAACAGAGAGATCATCAGATCGAATATAGAAATATCCCTTAAGAATCTGAATCCTTACAGAGAGAATGTGGAGATATCTATATGGCTAGATGGAAACTATACTGCCCAAGGAGATTTGGGAATTAACAACAATACACTGTTTGCCAGAGTTGAACTGGGACCAGGAGAAACAAAAACTCTTATAGCAGAATTGATTAAATAGCGCCGGGAGAGGGATTCGAACCCCCGAACCCTTTCGGGCACTGGATCTCAAGTCCAGCGCAATCGACCGCTCTGCCATCCCGGCAAGTTATGATTACTGAATAGATTTTTAAAAAGTTTTTGTATTATTAAAACGTGTACAGGATAAACAACAAATCATTTGCAGAGAAGAATCGAGACAAAACAGATATGATAAAGCAGTTTGGAAAACATTCTATATTACTTTACAACGAGTTAGAATCTCTAGGTAGTATATCTGATAGTGATATTGTGCTTCTAGCTAATAAATACGCTATAGATAGTGCAAAATTGATGGAGTTTTTGAAGAGTAGAAGTATAATAGTAGAAGTAGAGGACCAAGCCAATCCCCCTAGTGTTCATGAACAGACTCAGATCGTTGAAACTCCACAGCAGCCACCTATGCCAGAGCCAGTTGTAACATCTACAGAACCTCCTAAACCACAGCCACAGATCGATCCAAGCTCCCTAACTCCTGCTGAGAAAACTATCTATTCTAAATATGGAGAGGCTGGGGTAAAAGTACTGAGGGTTTATGACTCTAAGAAGAGTTTTCTACAGATAGCTGATGAAACAGGAGTCAGTATAGATCTAGTCGTAGAAATCACAGATTTCATAAGAACAGCTAATCTATACTCCAGTCCTGGACAGGAAGAAACAGCTCAAAACAGATTTGCACCTAAGATAGCTACTGATATAGAGGAGATAGATAATGAGCTTACAGACATAGAAGAGTTTGAAATTAATAAGAATGTTAAAGATCCTGTCAAGAAGTATTCTATAAAATACAAGATGCCGTTAGATATGTCTCTGAAATTCGGTCAGGATGGTAAATTATTTGATAGGTACATAGATCAAAACCCTAAGTTCAGAATAGTAGATATAGCTATAGCCTTAAAAATTCCCCTATCCAAAATCAAAGAAATGCTGAGCTTTATATCTAAAGAATATGGTATTGTTAACTCTAGGAAGATTACTCGAAAGGAGTTAAGAGCTAGCTATGGATATGATAGCTATGCTATATACAAGAAGCATGGGGTGGAAGGTCTGATACTCTACTCTCTGCTAGGGGGAGATCTTGGAGTAGATGAATCAATTCGACAATTTGCTAAGATAACAAATATAAGAGAACCAAATAGAATAGCATCTATTATAAACTCAATAAATGAGATCTTAGGCGTTAAGGCTATAATTGATGATGCAGTTGTAGAGAAGGCTCTGAAATGATTTTTAAAATGTTACCTGTGATTAAGATAGTATGAATCAGAATATCTGGAAGGCGATAGCTATACTAGGAATTGTAGGATTGTTGATAATATCCATTATATCTGTGATCGTTCTATTTCTAACATCTAAACCTCAACTATCTATGAGCAGTTGTATAGGAGTTCTGGAAATTCAGGGTGTAATTGATTTAAAATCTAAAGAATCCACTTTTTCCTACTATCCTGGTGCTGAGGACTATGCAGAAGCTATTAGAAAAGCATCAGACAATCCAACTATCAAAGGATTGTTTGTTGTTATAAATTCTCCTGGTGGTAGCGTTGTAGCTAGTGATGTGATATATAGAGAATTGAAGAGATTTAACAAACCTAAGGTATCTTACATAGAGGAGATTGGAGCTAGTGGAGGGTATTATATTGCTCTGGGTAGCTCTAAAATATACGCACATCAGAACAGTCTGATTGGGAATATAGGTGTGATAATGTATTTGGAGAACTACCAAGGACTACTAGATAAATTAGGGATAAACATAACAGCAGTTAAATCTGGGAGATACAAGGATATTGGTAGTCCATTCAGAAACATAACGAATGAAGAGCTAGCTATGATACAGGATATTATAAATGAAACATATGATCAATTTATACAGATATTATTAGATTCCAGATATATCTCAGAGGAATTAATTGAGAATGTTACTGATGGGAGAATCATGACGGGTAACATGGGAAAGAAAGTTGGATTGATCGATGATGTAGGTTTGAAGAGAGATTTCCTGATAAAGTTTGCAAATGAATTGGGTGTAGATCCGAATAACATATGCGATATAACTCCAAAGAAACAGATAGGAGGATTATTTTCTCTGTATTCATTACTATCCGAATTTATCTATCCAAATAGTTATGCAAATCGATATAGACTCAGAGCTGAGTAGATATAGAGACGTACTTGATTTTATAGAGATTAAAAAGTATATTAGAGTGAATTGGTTGAAAACCAGGGCAAGACCGAGTTACAAACCTACATTCTTACCTTACATATACGAATTACCGTCCAATATAAAAATAGGCAATTCTATTGAGTATTTAGCAGGTTATGTACATTCTCAATCTCTAGCATCAGCAATTCCGCCTCATGTTCTATCTCCAAGTCCAAAAGATATTGTATATGATGCTACTGCGGCACCAGGTAGTAAAACTACTCAGATGGCAATGTTAATGGAAAATAGGGGAGTTATAATAGCAAATGATAAGAGAGACAGGATACCTTCTCTTAGAGCTAACATAGAACGATTAGGGGTTGTGAATGTAGCTGTAATAAGCAGAGATGCTAAAAAGATACCAGATTTTTCTTACAACAGAGCTCTGGTAGATGCTCCATGTAGTGCTCTAGGTGCACATAGATATGCATGGAAAAGAGTTACAAATTCAATAATCAGAACCCTCTCCAGTGTACAGTACAGAATCTTAGAAGCTACCTATAGAGCTCTAAGACCTGGAGGGATATTAGTATATTCTACCTGTACATTTACTAGATATGAAAATGAGGATGTAGTATCAGCACTATTAGAGAATTACTCGGCAAAACTAATGTCTATAGAGTTACCAATACAGTCTGAGCCAGGAATATCAGATCAATATGAGGACATTAAACTAACTGTAAGATTGCATCCGAAGGACGTAGGGGAGTACTTCTATATAGCTAAGATCTTCAAGCCTTTTTCAGAATCAACTCCATATCCTTAATAGAATATCGAATTCCATCACTCAACCCAACATTTCTGACCAACTCTGCTCTTGTTTTCTCAGCAAGTTCAGATTTAAATTTGTCTATAACCTCTACTATTGCATCAGATCCATCATAGAGCAGTTGAATAGTTTCATCCTTCTTCAATCCTAGCTGTTTCCTATAAAACTGTATTCTCCTAGAGATCTCATTATAGAGCCATTCATCTACAAGATTACCAACAATTATTCTAACCTCTATTCCATCATAGCTCAGATCAGAGCTCTCTGGTTTATTAAAACTTATCTCTTTAGCATTTATCATGTCTGCAATAATCTCTTTGAATGGATAGATAGATACATCAGATATGATCACTTCCTGAATAGGCATTCTAAGATTGATCTTTTCACGCTGTCTCCACTCCAAAATCTCTGATATCAATCCTCTGACTCTTTGCATGTTTCTTAATAGATCACTATCATAATCAGCCGGATCATCTATGTTTCTCATGAATATGGATTCCTCTAGGTGATGTTTGCGATATAACTTTTGATAGATATACTCTGCGGTAGCTGGAGTGATAGGTGCTAACATTGTAAGAACCTCAAGAAATACATGATATAATGTTCCAAGACTAGATGGATTTGTTTTGACTATTTTCATATAGAATCTACTCAGATCTTCAATGATAAACTCTCTAAGTGCTCTTACTGCAATGTAGTATTCATATGATTGGAAGGAATCGATATATACTTTCTTAAGTTCATTTAATCTTGCCACTAGCCACTTATCCCATATCTTCATATCTACATAATTAACTGATCTGTGATTATCTTCTAAGTATTTAGCTATGTTTAGTATAACAAACAACTCCCTTTTAGCTAATTCCAAATCTCTCCAGTTAAATTTCAAATCCTCCCAAATGTTATTTGAGAGACCAAACAATCTAAATGCGTCTGCTCCAACTCTTTCTAATATTTCTTCTACTGGTACATAATTCCCTACACTCTTACTCATTTTCTCTCCTTTCTCATCAACGAAGAACCCATGCATAGCTACTGCTCTGTAAGGAATCTTATTATAGTATATCATCCCAGATCCCAATAGGGAATAGAACCATCCTCTAATCTGATCCTGTCCTTCAACTATAAAATCAGCCACAACATCTTTACCAGTACTGGCCCATACAGCATTTCCTGAGTCAAACCATACATCTAGTACATCTGGAACTCTATGCATTTCCCCTCCACACTTGTCACATTTGAACACAATCTGATCTATATAAGGTCTATGTGGGTCTTCCAATCCATCTGGGATCTTATCAATTACCGTAACATTTTCACATCTATCACATTTCCATATAGGTAGGGGAATACCCCAGTACCTCTGTCTGGATATACACCAATCTGGTGAATTCTGCAAGAAATTTACAAATCTTTTCATAGCAAAGTTTGGAACCCATTTTATTCTCTTTGCCTCCTCTATCATTCTATCTCTGAAGTTCGTTATTGTTATAAACCATTGATGAGTAGATCTGTATATAAGAGGTGATTTGCATCTCCAGCATGTTGGATAGCTGTGCTTAATAGTTTCTCTTCTAAATAGTAATCCCCTCTCTTTAAGAATTTCTATTATTTCATTGTTCATATCTCTACATAATCTACCTTTGAACCTGTCACCTACGTCAATATATTTACCTTCATCATCTACAAATGAGAAAGTTGGTAATCCGTATCTCTGACCTACTTTGAAATCTTCCTCTCCATGTCCTGGAGCCGAATGTACCAATCCTGTACCATCTTCCATAGATACAAACTCTTCAGATAGAACTACTTTTCTATCGAATTTGAACTTTAGCAAATCATCAAATGGATGTTTGTATTTCAATCCTTCCAATTCTTTTCCTAGAAACTCTCTCCTCACATGCCAATCTCTGAAAATACTATTATTCTCAAATCTCTTCTTTGCCACTATCAGTATTTTCCCATCTCTCTCTATCTCTAAGTAAATCTCATTTGGATTTACCATAACTGCCAGATTCGCAACGAGTGTCCATGGTGTAGTAGTCCAGATCAGTAAGTATTTTCCATCTTCAAATGTAGGAAACATAACGTATATGCTTGGATCTTCCAGATCTTTATATTCCAATTCATAATTTGCTAGAGTAGTTTGGCATCTATAACAGTAGGGAACTACGTAATCTCCTTCTTTTAGCAATCCTTTATCCCAGGCTCTCTTTATAGTTTTCCAAGATCTCTCTATGTATTCTTTTTTGAATGTTATGTAGGGCCTATCCCAATCCATCCAGATATGAAATCTCTTCAACTGTTGAGTCATTATATTTCTATATTGCTCAGCAAAATCCTTACATTCTTTGATAAATTTCTCTATACCAATTCTAGATTCTATCTCTCCCTTATTTTCAATACCTAACTTTTTTTCTACTTTAACCTCTATAGGTAATCCATGAGTATCGAATCCAGGAGTATCATTAACATCGTATCCTCTCATTCTGTAAAATCTGAGTATACTATCCTTTATACATTTATTCCATGCAGTACCAGGATGTATCTCACCAGTAACAAATGGTGGACCATCTATAAATTCAAATCTTCTAGTTCCCCTAGCTTTTATCTTTGAATAGATATTGTTCTCCTGCCAGAATCTTTCTGACCATTCCTCTACCTCTTTATGATCATACATGTTTACATTTCTATATAAAAAAATTTAAATATTCATTTTTTAAATACTTTAAATATTTGTGAGATCAGATTCATAATAGTTTCAAATCTGCTCTTATGTTTTTCAGGAATTCTTTTCACATCTTCCTCAGACATTTCCATTTTTTGTGGTTTTCTCTCCGGAGCCTCTGGAACTTTCTTAGGAGTAGAATTCAATATTCTCTCTATCATATCCTCCTTTTCTCTGTCTTCTATAATGGTCTCAATTCTCTCGTCTTTAGGTGTCTCTAAAATAATTTCCTCCTGTGGAGAGGCCTCAACTAACTCATCTAATGATTCAACTCTCTTAACATCAGATGGTATAGATATTGTTTCTTGGGATTCTTCCTGATCTTGTCTTCTAACAAGGTCTTCCCCTAATAGTTCTGAGAATAACGTTTTCTCACCCTCTTCCTTTGGACTTTCTTTGAGATCTATGATCTTCTGTTCACCATCTACCTCAACTAGAGCTTTCTGTTCAATAACTTCATCACCCTTGATCTCTCCTCTTACAGATAATAGTTGAACTTCTGATTTTTTCTCTCTCAACAACCCCCTTATTTCTAATGCTCTCTCTTTTACACTTAAATCCCCATCTATCCATCTCCTATATAATTTTATAAGCTCTATCTTCAGAACTAATCTATTCATAAGCACCACTTATTCTCTTAAGTAACTCTTTATCTAATTTTGATAAGAATAGTTTCAGATATTCTTTATCAGCTCTTTTTAGACTCTCTATATGATCAATAATCTTATTAAGATTATCATAATCGACGAATACTTCTAATACATGGAAGAATCGTTCATCTCTAGACTTCCAATAATTTAGTAATTCTATCACTTTTTCAGAATCTAGCTTTTTCAGATCCTCTCTAATAACTGATAGATTTTCAAATTGATTATTCTCATAGATCATCTCTATAATCTTAAACAGCTCTTCGTAGAATCTGGTTGGAAGTTCCCCCTCATTTAGAAATTTTATTACTTCAATACACATGAATACAGATGGATCCTCTCTTATTTTATATATTAGATCCTTGTTTGTAGCTACTTTATCAAAAAACATTTTCCTTAGTTTATTCAATTGTAGTAGATCGTCTCTGGATAATTGTCTATGCAAATGGGGATAATGAGATTCATGGAGGAGGGCACTTATGTATTTTACAATCCTCCTCAGCTCTTTCAGATCATTCATGTATTAATTTACGTAAAAATATTTTTAAACAAATAACCGTACTGTTTATATTTTTTCTGACTCATATGTAGCTCCTGATGAAAGTTGCTATCTTGCATAACCGGTATTCTAATTCTATTTAGCTCTATTCTTGACCTAGAATTGGAATTTTTTAGGGTGGCTATGAAGGATATAAATCTACTAGTATATGTGAAGAGATTCCATCGTCTATGAATTGAACTATGAAAAAAGAAGATATCAGCAAGAGATATATATTCATATGCTTTTTTGAGTTCCTCTCCATCATACCTAAGAGTTAAGTTCCACTCTATAAAAGGTATTAAATTTCTATAATCATCTATATTAAGATTCCTATCTAGATAATTCTTCACATCTATCATTTTAGGTTTTGTAGTTAATATAGTATTCATTACCTGGAATATATTTGTTAATCTATCTCTGCCAGTACCAATCCTTATCTCTAGATCATTGATTCCAGCTCTTATATCAGGGTAATTTAGCTCAACAATTGTTCTAAGCTCATCTTCTGATAAGTCTATCTTCTCCCTTCTGATTATTGATCTGATCAGATTAGTGTATGTAATCTTAGAGATCTTGAGTTCTAGTGCCTGTATTTCCCCTGTCTGAATCTTAGCTCTTATATCCTTCATTTTAACATTCCATATATCATTTGCCGTCATTATAATCGGTATCTTGAGATCTAAAATAGAATCTACATCAAATCTGGATGTCTCCAATATTGCATCTATATCATCAATCAATATCAACGTACGTCTACCATGGAGATCATATTTAGAAACTGTTTTCAGATCCACATCTTTTACATTAAAAGAATTAATCTCATAGATATTCATGTTATAGGTATTGGCTAATGCATACACCAGAGCAGTTTTTCCTGTGCCTGGAGGGGAGTAGATAAGTAGTGGTTTATCAGGATTTTTTATCCACATTTCTATAGAACTTCTAATAAAAACTTCCTCTCCACCATAGTATCTAAAATAATCATCTAGATTTTTGGGGTGATATTTTATAACATACATCAATTCTGAATTAAAAATATCTGTTTAAAAAACATATCTAACTCATAATTGAAAATATGGAGATTGTATATACAAAAGATGGCAAATGTATCAGAAGTGAAAATCCCGAAGAAATATGTAATTTACTCAAACAGGAACTTGCAAATATATTGCGTAATATCACTACAGATCAGAAGACTGATTACTATATAAATAGAAAATATGGTTATATCAAGGATTTGGAATACAAGCACGAGGGTAGAAATCTAATGATACTGCAACAGGGTAAAACTGTATTTGTGAAGAATGTTTCTAAACATACCTCCGAGACAAAATATATATTGCATTTCTATACAGCCTGTATAGATAATTTATGTAGGAGAATTGGCAAACGAAATGATCTATTAACCACACAACATCTGATCAGGATCTTTCCAGAACTGAAACTCCGTAAACGCTAATCGAAAGAGATCTCTTGAGTTTCAATGTAGTTATCTATATCTATATATTCACCATCTTTATAAACTTTGAGCTTTTTCTCCAGAGAATCATAAACCAATGCTAGTTCTGGTAATTTCTCCTCAGGTAGATTTATGTATATGTATCTAAAAATGTACGCCCAGGGAAATTCATCTGAAAATGGGTTATCAACTATCATATATATCCTCTTTTCCTCTTTGAGCTTCTGTTCGCAATATTCAACAATCTTTTTAACATCATCTCGCATATTTGATTTACATATATTGAAAAATTTAAAAACAGTTTTGTGAAATCTTATGTTGCCTCTGTCGTCTAACCAGGATAGGACGTGGGCTTGCGGAGCCTAAGGTCCGGGTTCAAATCCCGGCAGAGGCGTTAGAACATCTTTTTCAGAATCTCATCTATCTTACCTTTCTCTATATTATCTATTAACTCGTTCACCTTATCTGGATAATTCATCATATAATCTACATGTGCTAAAAATCTAGCTATATTCCATCGTTTTCCAAAGTTTAAATATAATCCATACATCAGCATACCCTCATCTTTACCAAACTTCTCCTGAAAGAATTCCTCAACCTTGGAATATCTACTGATTTCATACTTGTATTTTTCAAAAATCTCATCTACTTTTGGATCTCGAATGATATAGTTGTAGTCAAATAATATAGAGGTAATTAATGCAGCCTGATAGAGTAGAGATCCAGTATATCTTAACTCTTGATTTAAGCTACTCAGATTCTGCATGTCTCTAAAAGATTTCAATAATGGGATAAAACTACTCTCTGGACTGCTAGCAACTAATAGCTGAATCAGTTTCTTTATAGAATTCTCATCCATACTTATAACAGATCTCACTAGCTCACTCAATTCATAATTCACCTTCAATTCTTCCATTATGCTCACCTCCTGAACATATTCCCTACAGATAGAACGTATATCCAAGGTATCAGAAACAGTATTGTCATATTTATCACAGGAATTAGCTGAATTAGACTCAACACATAATTCAGGAAAAATACAGGTATTTTGTTAATATTAGATAATGAATCCTTCAATCCATCCACCAGAGATTTGATAAGATTTCTCCCAACTATAAGATAGTAATAATACACATAACTAAATAGGTGTTCTGTAATTGCTGAGGCAAATAAATAATTTGAAGCAATTAGAGCTATGGTTATTATATCTAAATTTAGATAGAGCAAAATCACTATTGAAGGTATCATTAAGATAGAGGTGATCAGAAGCTTAATTATAGTTATAGGTAGAGATTTTAAGGATCCCAGGATGAATAAATCGGTTATTCTATTAAATGATCTCTTATCTCTCCTAATTACTCTTATGAATTGATCAAATTGTGAATACAGATAGCCTGGGAAGAATATGAAAAAGCTTGCTAGTAAGAGAATTGGAATTTCCAGGAATATCCCGTAAAAAGAATACAAAATCACCCCAGTACCCAGCATACCGAATATGACTATATAGAATAATAAGGTTGAATATATCAAGGTGGCATAAGAGGTCAATATGTTCTTATTAGTTATAGCAATAGCGGCCTCAATTTTCATGCTTTATATACAACTATAAATTATTTAAAAAGAATTTCTAAGTATTAGACCTATGTTATATAGAATACCCATCGATAGAGACGGATTGTTAACTAAAGTATACTATAATGCAGAGAGAGATACATTAAGTTGTGAAGATCATGGGGACATGAATGTAGTGGCTATAATAGACTATAGAGGTAAAAAAATCTACTGGTATCGTTGTATTTTTTGCAATGTTGGTGGGGCCTATGATATGAATCCTCTAGATAATCCAACTAGAGAAGAATTATTGAAATTAGGTGATCCAGCGAACTATTTGAATTCAGAACAGATACCAGAACCATTGGTGTTTATTGTTGAGAATCTGAAGAGAGATACTTCGAAATGATTCTATTTATACCACTACCATATTGCAATGCCTTTTTAGGTCTGTCTAATATATAATTGGGCAATAGCTCTTTAGCTGCATCTCTAAGTACCCATTTTTTCCTAATCCTATCTCTTAATAGATCTTCCTCAGAATAATTCATCATTACATAATCAAACAGTTCCCGATCATAGAAGGGGAATAATGCCTCTTTACCATATTGATTGGCAACTGATCTAATGTACTTGATTTCATTATGCTCCAACTGCTCAAATTCCTCTCTCAATAGATTCTTAAGATTTTCAGATTTGAGATGTCTATCGTAACCTGCGAATATCTCTTCACTACCACTACCAAATAATATTATCTTTTCTCTAACTGCTCTTATGACTATTTCTGCTCCAACCATTACCTCGGCTTTTACCCTACCAATTAATCTATTCCATTTATCAAATAATATAGCTGTATCATCGGCTTTTACTTCTACTAAATCAAATCCTAAATCCAAGGAGAATCTTCTACTGTATTCCAGATCAGTGGAGTTTGGATGTAAGGCTAGAGTGTATAGTGTAACTCGATTTCCATTCATCCTGGATAGAATTGATAGTAAAGAACTATCTATTCCGCCTGAGAATGCGATTGCTAGCTCCTTGTTCTTTGGAATGTTCCTGGTTATTAGATTTAAAATAGTGTTCATATATTTATATGGATATGAAAGATTTAATAGATGTACACACCCATGATTATGATTATCAGGGAAATGTGAAAACTATCAAAGTTGCCTATTCATATAATAATTTTCATAAATCTGATCTGGTTGGGATTGCTCCTCAGAATTACAAAGAGTATCAATACGATCTAGAACAATATATTAGTGGTAAATTAGGAGTGGGGGAGATCGGATTGGATTATTATTGGGTCAGAGAGGATTCAGAAAGAAAAGCTCAGAGAGAAGTGTTTGAACACCAATTGAGAATTGCAGAGAAGATGAATGGAATTGTTGAAATACACTGCAGAGATGCATATGAGGATATTCTAAATATAATGTCTTCATATAATCTTAAGAGAGTAATATTCCATTTCTTTTCCGGAAATCTAAATCACTACAGAGCAATAATAGACAGAGGGTGGTATATATCCATACCTCCAAAACCGTCATCTGTCAGAAAACAGGCTATAAAGTATAATATATCACATTTACTATGCGAGACAGATTCCCCATATGTAACAGATTCGCCCGATAGAGTTATAGAGAGCTATAAATTTATTGCAGAGGTATCTGGACAAAACCTAGATAGAGTCGTTGAATTGATTCTAGATAATTATAACTCCTTTATAAGTAGGTAGTTTTTTATATTTCAGGTACAAATTTGTATTTTCCTTCCGTAAGATCTTGAATCATCCTATCCAAATTCTTTAGCACATCCTCCGGCGAATTTGCATCTTTAAGCATTTCACTCATAACAAATGCAATCGTAGCTATATATCGGGGTATGGAAACTTTTGGTGACAATTGGTATAAAGTATAGGCCATTTTTCCAATTTCCTCTCCTAACATCAATTCGAAGAAATCCTCCAAGGATCCTTGCCAATTCTCTAAAGTCCGCTTTGCAAGATGATATGTTGTTTTATATGCTTCATGATCGATATGTAGACCCTCCTCCATTAGTGAATGTGATATATTTATGGAATTAAACAACACTTGAAATCTTGTTATACGATTTAATAGACTATTTCCTCCTACTTTTATTCTAGATAGGTGTTCGTTGTACAATAGTTCTTTAATATTAATTTTATTATCCTGAAATGGTTTTACATCATTTATTTCTATTTGACTTTCATTTGAAGAACTGGAATAATTTTTATCTGAAGTCTCAAAATTTTCTTTAAAAGTTCACGATCTACGTTATTAAGATTTATGTTTTTTAATTCTTGTGCTATCTCCTGTGTTATCCTACTTTCGTCTATTCTAATCTCATTATCTATTTGTTTTTCCATAATATTATCATTTTATAGAAATGTTTAAAAATCGTACTGTTTGAATACAATAAATGTATGAGGTTTCAGCCAGGCGACAGAATAGGGGTTTTAGGGGATATACATTACCCAGATAGAATTGATAGAATTCCTGAACACATGTTAAGATCATTCAGAGAATTCAACACTAACAAAATAATATTCACAGGAGATCTTACCTCATATGATGATGTGATAGATGAACTTAATCCAGAAGAATATATCGTGGTAAAAGGAAATATGGATGAATTTATTGCACCTAGAATTGTGATAGTTGATATAGGGATTAATAGAATTTTGATAACACATGGAGATATTATAAGGCCAAGAGGCGATAGAGAAAAAATATTTAATATGATGAAATCTCTGGATGCAAATATATTCATCTCAGGTCACACTCATATTCCTATTTTAATCAACGAATCAAATAGATTGATCTTCAATCCAGGTAGTTTCAGTATGACCTATTCATTTGGGATCTTGGAGATAAATATGGATTTTATAAAATTCGAATTATTCAAAGATAATAAAATAATCGCTAGTGAAACTGTTCCTTATTGATATTTTCAAACAGATTAAATAATGTGGATAGCTCTCTGTTTGATCTATGGATTTTCTTCATCTCCAGATTTAGTATAGCTATGATATCTCTATCTTTTTGAACTAAAGCCATGTTAAGATACAGAGAAATTGATTTAAATATATAACTATTTAAGAAATTGATGGAATTCATAAATATCGGTACTTTTGGACATGTTGATCATGGTAAATCCACATTAACTACTGCGCTAACAGGGGTGAGAACAGATCGTCATAGTGAGGAAATAAAGAGAGGCATTACCATAAGACTAGGACATGCAGAGTTTATAATCTATGAAAAAGATGGAAAATACTACAACACTCCTGTGGATGGAGCTAAACCTATTAAAGGAATCTCTATAGTTGATGCTCCTGGACATGAATCATTATTAGCTGTAGCTGTATCTGGAATAGCTCTATTAGATGGGGCTATCTTTGTTATCGCAGCAAATGAACCTTGCCCACAGCCTCAGACTAGAGAGCATTTGTACATGTTAAATTATTTAGGTATGAAAAATATAGTGATAGTTCAGACCAAAGTTGACACAGTAAGCAAAGAACAGGCACTGAAGAATTATCAGGAAATAAAAGAATTTGTTAAAGGTACTGTGGCTGAGAACGCCCCTATCATTCCCATATCATCTACCTATAAATTAAATTTAGAATATTTGCTTGAGGAATTAGTTAAGATTCCACAGCGATCTAGATCTTTTAGAGTTAAGGATTTAGCTTTAGCTGTGAGGAGTTTTGATGTGAACAGGCCTGGAACTGATGTTCAGAATATGCATGGAGGTGTGATTGGAGGAGCAGTTCTAGATGGTGTATTCAGAGTTGGAGATACTATAGAGATTTCGCCCGGAAGGTATATAGAAAAATTACAAAATTATAAACCAATAATTACAAAAATTACCAGTATACACAGGGAGAATGAGAGTCTAGAGGTAGCTGATAGGAATAGTGGTTTGGTAGCTTTTGGTACAGCTTTGGATCCTTCCATAACTAGAGAAGATTTGCTCGCTGGAAACATAATATCTAAACCAGGTCAGCTCTCCCAACCAATTCGAGAGATAAAAGCCAAGATAGACTTAATCCCAAGACATGATATAAACAATCCCCCTCTAATAATAGGGGAGAATATAATCATCAATAGCTTATCAATATCAACTCAGGCAATTGTAAAGAACATATCTAAGAAAGTGGTAACAATAATTCTGAAGAAACCAATTACTCCAATAGATGATAATTTTGCAATTTTCAGAAAGCTACAGAATAGATGGAGATTTGCTGGTATGGGGAAGATTATTTAAATGTTTGCAATATATAAAATAAACCATGATACTAAATCTGAGCAATGCAGGTAAGAGTTATAGAATAGTAGTAGATGGTAAAGAATATCTATTCCTTAACAAGAGAATAGGGGATATTATAGATATATCTCCAATCTTACCAGGCTATAAGATCAAGCTAACCGGGGGTTCAGATGTTTCAGGAGTACCTATGAGACCTGATCTTGAAGGTCCTGTTAAGAAATACCTATTGGTATCAGGAGGTGTTGGGTATAGAGCTAAGAGAAAAGGGGAAAAAGCTAGAAAATTATTCAGAGGAAATGTGTACACTAATGATATAGTTCAGGTAAATGCCATTGTTGTTGAAAGCGGATCAGTGCAACCTACACATACACCTTCTAACAAGAATAAGAAATAATTAGTGTAGAACAATCTCATATTTTGATTCTCTGTTCATTATAGCTACCAATCTATTTTCAAAGAACATACCTGTGTAATTCTTGAGCTTAATATCTATTCGAGCTCCATTCTTTATCTTATTATAAATATTTATATCAACATCCAATCTATCCATATTGAGATACGGAAACAATTCTTCGATACTGTAAATTCTAGCACTCTCTGGAGATCTGAATAATCTATAAGTATTCATCGCATAATTCTCATAAATTCTACCTATTGCAATCCTTCTTAAATCCTCCATCTCCGCCCCTATCTGTTCACATAGTACTCTCATATAGAATCCGGATTCAACTCTAGCTCTGAACAGAATTCTATTTCCAAAGATTTCTAGAATGTTTAATTCATAAACATTCCTGTATCTAGGTCGTTTAGCAACAGCACTCTGTAAAGGTGGGATCTGAAGATTCTTACCCAGTTTTGACATCAACTCTTCAACAACTCTCTCATCTACCGGCTTTCTAAATTTTGCTAAACATACATATGTCTTATCAAGTCTGGTAAAAAATCTTAGCAATCTGGTATATCTACCTAAGCCTATAATCATCAGACCTCCGACATTTGGATCCAGAGTGCCAGAGTGTCCAGCTCTACTATTATATAATCTTCCAATCTTAGCAGTCAGATCGTGTGATAGTATATTGGTTGGTTTGTCAACTATTATAAACCCATCCATTACAACAGACCTTTTCTTCTCAAAGCTGTTTCTATAATAGCTATTTCATCATCAACACTAAAATGAGTTGTATTTATTATGAGATGGGCTACATCAAAAGGTCTACTGATATCGATTCCATACACATCTAAGTACCTTTCATAGTTCTGTCTATCTCTTAATAGGATATGCCTCTTAGCAGTTTCATAATCCATATTATCTCTATTCATAATTCTTCTAACCCTCTCTTCAAAATCAGTTGTTAAGAATATCTTCAGATCTGCATCCTGGATAGTCCATACTGCAAGCCATGTTGCAATTATAGCATGCTCGTGTTTTTTTACCTCCTCCTTTATATATCTGTCAAACTCCTTATCTATATTAGGATTGTTCTTAGCCATCTCCTGAAACTGCTCAAGAGTAACCCCTATAGAGGCAGCTATGTCTTTGAATGATGGTATTATCAGCTCTATCTTGATACCATATCTATTTAGCATATACTTACTTAATTCATATGCTAATGTAGTCTTACCAACACCAACATATCCAGATATAGCTATTTTCATGTTTTAATATATCCATAGATTTTTAAACGATTTGATTCTATAATAGGTTGTGGATATTATAATCGCTGAAAAGCCTAACGTTGCTAGGAAAATTGCATCAATATTCAAGAATATTAAGTATATTAAATATAAGAACATAGGATATTTTAGATCGGACAATATCGCAGTTATCTCTGGAGTAGGACATGTTTATCAACTAGATCAGATTGATAGAAACTGGAGGTATCCTGTTTTTAATATATCATGGAAACCTGCTTATCAAGTTGATAGAGACCTTATCCATACTAAACCATACATAGAGTTAGCGGAGATGCTAAGAGAGAATGCAAATAGAATAATAGTGGCTACAGATTTCGATATAGAAGGAAGTTTAATTGGATACAACATCGCTAGATATGCCCTAGGAAGAGATAGAGATATTTTAAGAATGAAGTTCTCATCAATAACTTACTCTGAACTTAATAGATCCTGGAATAATCTGATTGATTTTGACTATCAAAATGCCTATGCAGGAGAGGCAAGACATATCGTAGATTGGTATTATGGAATTAATCTGTCTAGATTTCTGATGGCAAGTCTAAGAGCAGTAAAGAATACTGGTTTGGATATATTGAGTATTGGCAGAGTGCAGGCCCCTTCTTTAAACCTATTAATTCAGAGAGATGATGATATAAACAGATTTATCCCTAAGGATATATTCAGTGTGATTGCTATAGTTGATGATGTGGAGTTCAGTAATGATAGGCGATTTGATTCTAAAGATGATGCAGATAGGTATATCTCTAATCTCAGTAGCAAGGGAAATGTTGAACTTATTATAAATGAAGAGAGAAGATATATCTATCCTCCAGATCTAATGACGCTACAGGAAAGAGCTTATTATATATATAAAATACCCCCTAATAAAACATTGTCCTTGGCCCAGTCTCTGTATGAGAAAGGGATGATAAGCTATCCTAGAACCTCATCTCAAAGATACCCACCAGATCTTAATATACGTAAAATACTAGAATCTTTGAATATTCATAAAAGCTATATCCAAAAAATCATATCAAAAGATAAACTTATCCCAACTTCAGGTAAGAAAACAGATCCTGCACATCCTGCAATATATCCTACAGGAATATCTGCTGAAATCACTACCGATGAGGCTAAAATATACGATATAATAGTTAGGACTTTCTTAGCAACCCTATCTGATCCTATGATTTTAGAAATACGTGAATATAGATTGGATGTAGGAGATATATTTACAACAAAATCAATAGTTATAAAAGATCAAGGATATCTTGAAATTTTTCCTTATACTAAAATAGATACCCAAGAAGTATCTATTGATCCGGGTTTATATGAAGTAAACTATAGAATTAGAAAATCAAAAACTAAACCGCCTTCCAGATATAATCAAGTATCAATACTATCCAAATTAGAAGAGCTAAAGTTAGGCACTAAAGCTACTAGAGCAGCAATTATTCAGACTCTTTTTAGCAGAGGTTACATATACCAGGAAAAGGGAAAAATCTATGTTACGGAGTTAGGTAGAGTTATTAAGAATGTTCTATATAACTATGTTCCTGATCTATTCAGTGAAAGTTTTACTAGGGCATTAGAGGAAGAATTGGAAAAAGTACAAGAAGGAGAGCAAGATTATAGAATTGTTATAAATAAGGCTAGAGATCAGTTGGAAAAAATATTTAAAGAATTGGAGGGTAAAGAGGAGGAGATTGGTAGAGAACTACTTAAAAACCTAGGATCTAAGATAGCAAAAAAGTAAATTAATAATAGTTTTGATTTAAAAAGTATTTTTTGGAAAAATTAGAACATGAATGATACTATATATGCTAGAGTTAGGCCTAGAGAACCGTTCATAATCACTCCAGAGAATATCTGGAAGGAAATGGAGAAATTTGATATAAGTTCAAAAACAAGGTTTTTAAGAGGTGAATTACAGATTGAGATGTATTTTAGAGATAATTACAGTGTAATACTTGCAGCCTGGGCAAAATACCTTGGCTATAATTTTGATGGTTATGTAAATATATTGAAAAACATGGATAGGTTAAGACAGGGTATAGAATATCATTTCAATAACAAATTACAGAGATATTTGAGTAAAAGACCAAATTATGTAAATAGAATTGGAATTAAAAGAAATGTAAGTTTTGCATTTCCTCATTGGGAGGGCATGCTGGATCTAGTGATGTATAGAATAGTTTCTGACATACGAATATCAAAGTTATATAGAATTCCTATCTCTATATTACATGAAAATAAAATTCTTATTCATACTGTACAAGGATTTCATCTGAATGGAGACATTTCTCCTGTATGGGAAGTTGAGGTAAAATTGTTAGCTGAAACCCTCAGAGAATTAAAAGATTTTGAATTTATGTTACAGGATCCCAAATCCAATGTTCATCTCTATAGAAATGCTAGGAAAAGAAACAAATATGATTCAAAAACCTTACCAGAATTGTTTCAAGTGTATTTCAATACTGAAGAAATAAATATTAATAGCGTAGCAAGCTATTATTATCCAGTTACCTCTGAGAAATATCTAAAATATCATGTGATATTTCCTTCTGCGGGATATAACTCTGCTCAGAATATGATTACATTTAACGATCTTAAAACTGGTTATTTGGCTGATGATTTCTACGGACCTGACCTGGAATTAACATTCTTTAAACTATCTAAAGCTCCTGAGAGATAATTCATCAACTCTATTGCTGTTTGCTGATCGATATTCTCAAAATTCTTAATAGTAGAATCTAGTTTCATCCATAAATGTATTTTTCTAGCTACTTGCTCTATTATATTTATCTCTTTTATAAGTTCTAAATATTTTTTTATCATGGATCTAACCTCTCTTGCATCATAAGGATTTATCATAGATCTGTATATTTCTAAATCGTTGTTTAAGATATCATTCAATTTCCAGATCTCATAAGACTTAAGTTTAGCCTCTATCAAATTCTCTTTTATTTCATCTATTCTCCTTGCTCCTATAATAGAGGCTATAGCCCTAGACGATCTTGTCTCACTGTATTGTGTGATTAGATCTTTTAGAATCATATCTTAATATCATATAAAGTGTTTAAAAATTTAATATGTAAAAAATATAATATGGTTCAGGCTAAAAGATTTGCTGAGATAATCCATAGTGTAGATGAGATACATGGCGAATTGAGTCTGGCAAGAAAACTTACGAATACTAAAAATGAAGAAAAACTGATCTTAAATACTCACAAGTTCTTAAAAGGAATTATAATTAAATCTATTCCGCATGAGCATAGGAAACTGCTTGAAAATACAGATGCAGAGTTTGGCGCTGTACAGCTATTGGATATCCTATTAAGACTTATACTGGTCTTTGAAAATCCAAGAATCTTATACTTAGGATATGGATATATGAATCAAATAAATAATAAAGGTAATTACTATACAGATATCGTATTTAGAGTGAATGATGTGATATTTGAGTTTTCTCCCAATCCCTATGGTAGACCCCTTTTCTTAAAAAATCCAATTTATGATAAATCGTCTCTCCAACTAAAGGTTTATATGAATGGAAATTATCTATCTACCATGATAAGACCAAATGCACAGATAAAGCTTAATTACAAGAACTATTTTATATAGATCGCCGGGAGAGGGATTCGAACCCCCGAACCCTTTCGGGCACTGGATCTCGAGTCCAGCGCAATCGACCGCTCTGCCATCCCGGCTATGATCTATTTCTATAAATAGCTATAAAATATTTATCTCTTAATTTCAATAATTCCATATCTAATCTAAGAATATCTCCTTCCTGATCTACTATTGTAACTAGTGGTTTACGTCTGTTTAGAATTGCAGAATCTATAACCATAGATAGATCTATTTTACTATTCTCTCTAAAAACGTATATTCCATAGTAATCATTCTTTCTCATTGTAAATTGCTCTCTATATCTCTTATTAGTTTTTCTATATGGAAAAATTGGAATCTTATTTACTCCTTCTGTGACTCTTACTATTCTCTGCAATTCTATGGAATTCAGTACTCTATTTATATTAAAAATATACTTTGAATGTTCTCTATTATCTCTCTTATAGTTCAAACCATATATCCTAAATATCCCTCCATACTTGTAACCAGTCTTTACTATATAACCAGAATCTCTAAATAGTGTAAAGATCTCCGAATCTTCTCTCAATTGGTTTATCTTACCTAACTTATATAGAATATACTCGCTCTCATATCTATCAAATATAACATATGGGCTGAATTCTTCTTTTTTGTAAGCCCCTTTTGTTCCTAGCCAATATTCATTATATATCCTATACGCCTCTCGAGATAAGCTAATAATCATATCACCTATCAAAGTATAGGCAAAAGGTCTTATCTTTGGACATTCTCCAATAGCCAATTCTTTAATCTCTATATTAGATATACCAGATTCCGGATAGAATCCTTCCAATCTAAGCTGTCTATAGGCCCTGTATTTATAAAGATCAACTCTAGATAGATCTATTAATACTCTATTTAGCTCATTCTGAAATAACTGTTCGTAGTTCATTTTGCAGCAACTATCTCTATACCATCTCTGTGTTGTAAAATATATTCCTTACCTAATCTGCGTTTAGTTCTAACATCTATCCCATATAGCAAATGTTTAGCTAGATCTGTATGTATGGCTGAAGCAAAGTCTTCTAGATTAGAACCTCTTTTTAATAGAAAACAGTCAGGTAGTACTCTACCTTGTTTATCTACTAATTTACTTCCTGCTGGAAACACAGCAATATAGTTCAGAACATCAAAGACCAGATGTTCAATTACCTGTTGAACTCCTGTAGGTAAAATCTTTCTAATTTTCTCTAACGCTATCCTTTGCTGATCACTTAACTCACCTATTATTTCAAAATCCTTTTCCCCATAAATATATCTTATAATGCCGTGTTTTGAAGCTCTTTTCAATGCTAATTCTGCCTCAGCAGATACAGGTATGATATCATAGTTCTTCTTAAGCCTATCATAATTCTCCATAGCTTTCCCCACATCCATTTTATTACCAGCTATAACTATTTTCTTACTTCTCTCTCTCAGAAATCTGGGAAGTTCTTCAGAATTGAGATCGTAATTTTTCATAGCAATTTCAGCATCCTGCCTATTCAATCTTAGGGATGAGAACACATTATAAAGAGCTTCCCATGGTTCCTTTCCAGCTCTAATCTCTCGCTGTATTCTATCTCTGTTTCTCTCCAATATATCTCTATACCACATATCAAGTTCATATTCTAAAAACTTGATATCATCCTCGGGATCTCTAGCTCCAATACCGATAAACCTACCTTCCTCATCAGTAGATCCAGACATATCAATAATATGGATTAATCCCTCCGCTTGATTTAGATCATTTAAGAATCTATTCCCAAGACCACGTCCCTGATGCGCACCAGGAACTAAACCTGCAACATCTATCATTTTTACACCAACAAATCTATATTTTCCTAGTATAAATCCATTTCTAGGTTGGGAGACCACACCAAGCTCAAAACCTATATCCTCAACTCTAACAAATCCGATACCAGTATTAGGTTCTATAGTGGTAAAAGGACGGGGATCTATAGCTACATCTATCATCGTCGCTGCGGAGAAAAAAGTGGATTTACCCACAGAAGGTTTGCCAACAACACCAATCTCTATCATCAGTAAAATATATACAAAAAGAAATAAAAAAGAAATTTATTAGTTATATGGGTAAGATTTCTTTTTTATCACCACTCTAACTTCCTCTTTAATTGGAAGTTCTATGAATATCAACTTCATAGGTCTATCTACAACCACGTAGGCATTTCCTTCCTCGTCTATCTCTACTCTTTTTATCTTAGCTTTGTTCTCTGCGGCTATCTCTTTAGCTCTGTTCTTTATATAATTCATATCTATGTCATCATCTGTAATCTGTTTTTGATTTACAGTCTGTTTCTGTGCCATAGGGGTATCTTTATATATCTCCACATGTTTCAATATCTTCATAATACCCAATTCACCACTACAACTATTACAATCAACTACTTCCATAGTTGGATATATATAACATGCACTATCCTTTAACTCTAAAACTCTAATTTCCCTATGCAATTGTATTATATTCACCTTATCTGCAATATTACCGTATATACATTCCTGTTTTCTAAGGTTTAATACATCCAGTTCTACAACAATATTATCCTTTAAATAGACTGCTAGAGCTAAGTTATTTAGCATAGAAGGAAGATTATTTAGCATAGAAGGAGGAGTGGAATTCTCAGGATCTCTATCCCCGCACTCTCCTTTATATAATACTTTAACACCATGGGCATAGGCTTCACAGCTGTTTGAATATGTATTTCCATCCTCTCCGCAAACTGGTTGGTAGACTGCTGGACAGATTATATCAGGATCTCTTACAGGTTTTTTATTCGCATCCAAGCCGTATATTAATAGTATAGATAATATAACTCCTAGAAATATATAATTTATAGTTCTGTGCATATTACTATTTTTGTAAATGTATTTTTAAAAAGCTATCTATGCTAAGGACTAGTGATCAAAAGGCCGAGGCCGGGATTTGAACCCGGACCTAGAGGGCCACAGCCTCTCATGCTGCCGTTACACCACCTCGGCTGTATTTAGTTTATGTAGATGAAGGATTTAAATTTATATTCTCTCTCTACAAGGATCCATGTTATTAGAGCCTTGAAAATCTATCCTATACTTACAATTGTAACTCTTCCCATCATTTCCAATTGCAGAGATATCTACGTTCAATGTGTTTGGTAGATTGCTGATATCGATCAATCTAAACCTTAGAGATGGATTCTGATTGATAAATTGTAAATATGCTGGTAAAGAACTTATCTGGATTGACACACAATTTTCAGCACCACATTTAATTGATGTCTGAACCTCTTGGTTTAATATTTTATTCATTTGAGATGTGGCTGGATTCAGATCACAAGTATAACCACATACCAGGTCGTATTCAATTCTATTATTTGTTTCATCAGACTCTATGATACTATTCATTGGATCCACATTTATCTCTACTCTCACTCTCTCCCCAGGTGCACAGTTAGGAATAGTATAGAATATTCTCCATATCTGCCCTGGGT
>JAUQPY010000012.1 GCA_030550115.1 Microcaldota archaeon | reverse complement strand
CACACTATTATTCAAATTATATATCTGATCCAGAGGTCTCTCCAGTCCATCAAAGATTGATCCTAGCAATCCAGGACCCAGTTCTACAGATAGAGGTCTGAAAGTTCTCTCTACCGGTTCCCCTATCCTCAACCCTACTGTATCTTCATATACTTGAATAATCGCCTTATTACCTCTTATTTCTATAACCTCTCCTATCAGTTTTTCCTCTCCTACTCTCACTATTTCATACATTGAAGCATCTAGTTCTGCAACCACTACAGGTCCAGATATTTTAATTATTCTACCCCTCATTATTTCAACACCTCAATTCCCAGAGCATCTTTCAGCTCCTTTTTAATCTGATCAATTTCATTTAAATAGACTATTATTGCCTTCGATTTATTTAAATAGAATTTGTGAACAGCTCTATCTATTGTGAATCTTTCGTCTAGGAATATCACTCCCATAGTATCATCAGATAACATTTCCTTCAACTTCTGGTTGAATTCTTCATTAGTATCTACTATGTAAACATCTGGAATCCCAGCTACATAAAAGCCTATACAGAAATCCTTTTTACCCAATACTCCAATCCTCACGGTTGATCACCGCATTAATATATTTCCTTTCTCTATCCAATAGCTTCATAAGAACATAAGCTTTATCTATACTAAACCAAGTCCTAGGATACAAATTTTTATAATAATTGAATAGGAATTCATTCAGATACTGCTCAGCCTTAAACAGATCATATTCTAGACGGATCTGTGGTAAGATATTTGAATCCTTGTAATTAATTATTTTTCTCCCATAATATTTATTTATCAGATATGCTCTGTTATCGATCTCTAACATCAGTACTCTACTCAGAATTTCACTCCTCTTGGCAATTTCTCTTTTAGCCCGTATTACAAACTCATCAATAGAATACGATATAGTATCAAATCCCTCCATGCTAGTTATCTTTATAAATTTTCCTAATGTGGTGGCTTTGAGAAACCCTATTACATTTTGCTTTCTCTTATATTCTGTTATTAAATAATCTTTCTTATCTAAGAAGGACATCACTTTAGGGTGTTCAACATTTCTGTACTTCTCATCCAACATTATAAGTAGATTCTTAGATTCGTATTCAGCTATCATATAGATAAAGGTTTCATGATCAGTTATATGTTTTCGAATTCTATTTACAACATCGTTGAATCTCTTAAACAATCCTTTCTCTATTGTACTCTTTATAGAATCTCTATAATCAAAGTATTTTCCATAATCAGTTTTCTTCAACATCTCATACACTGAGGAGATGGAATTTAACTTACTTAAATCTGCTAAGAAATTATCTGTTAAAAGTGTAGATTTTATACCACTTAGATATGCGTTCAGAAATTCTAAACTCATAGTTGATCTATTATATTAGTTATGTATTTTTCTATTATTCTTCTCATATCCATGTTGATGTAATAATTCTTACCCCTAGGTTTGTAAATAAACCCAAAGAGCAACTCTTTAGATTTTTTAGCTCCAGGTATATCTATATTCTCAGGAACTATTATCTCCTCATAATCTAATTTCGCTATTATATCTATAAGTTCCTGTTTATACTTGTTATTCATATGGATTAGTAATTTCTGGATCAATCTATCTATAAATTCTCTCTTTCTCTGATTCAAATCTCTCTCCAATTCATTCTTCAGAGCTCTAATAGACGACTCATTCTGCTCTATCAATTCTTTCTCATAATTCTTCAAAATCTCCTTTCTCTCTTGCTCCAATTGACTTGAAAGCTTCTCTCGTTCTAATTCTAGCTTGAACACAAACTCTTCTAGCTCCTTCTTAAGTTTAGATTCGTGTTCCTGGACAATGCTCTCTTCGATCATATTAGTGAGTTTATATCTTGAAGATTAGCAGGAGAGATATTACCATTCCAATCAGAACGATGGTTTCTGGTAATAATACGTAAAGTAACATATTTCCTCGGAGCTCTGGTTTCTCTGCTAGAACAGCGGCAAATGATGCTCCTATCTTTGCCTGAGAATATGCAGTAGCAATAGCACTCAAACCAAATGCTATTCCTGCAGCTATTGCTATTAGCCCTGTGTTATCTGCTGCCATTATAGTCTCTGCGATTTTTTGTTCAGCCATCTTGTGATTCACCTTTCAGTTTATTAATAGAGAAAAAGTTTAAAAATCTGCCTCCTCCCTTGAAGAATTTAGTTCTAAATTCAACAATATTCAACCTCCCTGCCTGGATAGAAGCTTCTAATATTGCCAATCCTATATGTAAAATGTGGAATATAATTACAAATATTAGAGATACCCATCCTATGTTGAGTAGTAAATTTATCAATTTGGCCAATATAACTCCAACAATACCTAATATAGCTAATCTCAAGTATGATACTAAATTACTTAGCAATGAAGGGATTTCCATTATACCTATCAGTCCTTCTTCTTTTGCTATTATCAGAACTCCCAAGACAGCTATGATCAACATCCATTCCTGAAAGAACCCAGCAATATAAGAGAATACTATCGCAAGAATGGACATCCAAGATAAGCTAGTGATTATATGTTCCCAATCGGGTTCAGGAGTGAGGTGTTTAACAATATTCAGCGTATAGGCCAACATCAGATGGATAAATCCTAAGACTATTGCAAATCCCATATACTCTAATACATGATCACCTCTATGGAATATTGTTGGAATTAGATCTAATTCAAATCCTGCAAATTCATTGAATATTAGACCAAAAAGAATACTCCATATTCCCCCAACAAACCACAGAGAAGACATCTGTCTTAGTATTCCCTCTTTCATCCTTAGCTGAATCAACTTAGCAATTATCATTATACCAATTCCATACACAACATCCCCAACGATAAAACCAAACATGATTGGGAAGAATATATAATAGAAAATTCCAGGATCAATATCTTTGTAATTAGGGATTTCACCAAACTGATATCCAACTTGCTCAAAATCCTTAACAACTTTGGGATTGTCTATAAATACTACTGGAGAATTTTCTAATTTTTCATATATTATTTCTATCTTATTTCCAAAAGTATTTTCCAGAGAGCTTTTCAGATTGTTTAGATATCTACGTGGAACATAGCATTCTAATAGGCCATACTCCTTACCTTTCCCAATCATTTTTTTCACATCCTCCCTATTCAAATACACCATTATGGAAAACTTCACATCTCTCAAATAAGGATCTGTTTCGATATTATTTATCTCACTTGTTAACAATTGAATCTCTTTATTTATCTGTCTGATTTCATCTCGCATCTTATCTATCTCATCATAACTATTAGGAACATACATCAAATCCGCTCTCTCCGGAACTATTACCTGCTTGTTCTGATCAGCTAGTATTAATATTAGGAATTGATTATTAGGTAATTCATATACTTCTGCAGTATCATCCAATTTTTTCAGATCAATTTCCCTCTTATTTATTCTATAAGCTATTAATTTATATCCAGTAGGCAATCTATCATAATTTACATAGCTCATGACGATCTCTGCATCCTCCAATCTATCAAGCAACATCTTATATTTATCAACTAATTCTTTTCGCTGTTTGTATAGCTCTTTAAGTCTCTTTGCAGTCTGTTCTACTTTTAAATAATCTATCTCATTTACGTCTAATAAATTATTCCCAGGACGGATAGTTTGTAAATCATAATCTAAACTACTAAGTAGAGAGTGTAATTCTGATACTTCATATCTATTTTCTATTTCACTCTCCTTTACTTCAACAATACCCAGCTCATGAAGCTTTGCTATAAGTTTATCTCTTATATCATTTACAAAGAAAATTCCTACTCTATATATAGGTTCGGATCTCATCGAATTCCCTCTTGAAGATTCCTATGAAAAGCTCCCCTAGCTGATCTAGATCCGGTTCCTTAAAATTTATAGATTCATAGTATATCTTCATATTCTGAGCTTTGGAGTTGTATTGCACACTTATTCTTTCTTTGAGCTCCTCCTTCTGAGCATTAAGATACTTTTCAGATTCCTGTTTGATAGCATTCAGTTTCTCTAAATGCTCTTTGAGTAGCTCTTGTTTCTTTTGCTCAAACTCTCTATCTAAGTTGTTCAACCTGTTTTCGATTTCATTCAATTTTCTGATTTTTTCACTTATGCTGTTCACAGTTTTATATTAGCAAATATTTTTAAAATTCATATAAATTTATGAAATTGAGAACGCTGGGGGTGGGATTTGAACCCACGAACCCTTACGGGAAGTGGCTTAGCAGGCCACCGCCATACCGGACTAGGCGACCCCAGCTGAATCTTTAATTATTATGATTATTTTAAAAAAGTTGATTATTAGATTTGTTGTAGGGGATCAGAAAAGGAGAGGATGTGAAGTTGAAGATTGTTAAAAAAGGAAATTCGAATATTTATGAACTAGTAGAGATCACACCAGAAAATAATATACCTATATTAACGTTAGACTATAAAAAGAAGAACCATCTAATAATCGCAGTTCTATTGATCGCCATACTCAGGAAAAGATGAATAATCACATTGCATAGTTGAGTTAAATTATACGGTTCCTTCTACAACAGATCAATCCTTAAATATACCTACCCTATATACACCCCTACTATTTTTTTGGATCGTATCTCCAGATCTCATATAGATTCTTCCTGGATTGCTCTGAGTTTAATGCATCATTCTCCTTAAGTAAATTGTAATATCTATCCATCATCATTCTGTAGTAAATACTATTTATATTAGTTGAAACCTCATCGAGTTTCTGGGCCCTCCATCGTTCTGGACTATTATCAGCAGATACTCCTGGAGGGGCTCGAAGTAGAGTAAACCAAATGGCCTCTGGCACCTCTACAAATCCTATCGCTGATAATGTAGGAGGTATTGTGTTTGGTACAGTATTCTTTCCTATACCTGGGAAGTACACCTCTCCAAATACCCCCTTACCATAGTAGAAGTAGAAATCACTGAATCTAATAAAATATGGATTATTATACCATATCTCCCCTGATTCTGATAAAGAACGTTCTGGGATTTCATGAATTTCAGGAATCAATAGGTCGTACCTCATACTTACTGGATGGTATTTGAACTTTTGACCATATCTATAGATTTTTCTCCTAGTTACAAATTCTTCTAGCTCCATTAC
>JAUQPY010000005.1 GCA_030550115.1 Microcaldota archaeon | reverse complement strand
ACCAATGTAACATTCCAAGATATTGCACTATCTAATGTTAGATTAATCCAATAATCATTATTACTCACATTCGAACTGAAATTACCCCTTACATCATATATATACTCATAGAATTTAATAATCCAGAAATCACTATAATTTGTACCTTGATAACTCCACCCTACTATCACATATCCTCCATCATCTGATTTGGTTATGGAATACCCTCTATCCCATCCATAACCACCATGGAAAGTCTTATTCCACATTACAAGCACATCCCATTGAGCACTACTTAACACCATCAATAAACCTAAGATTAGTGGTGCATATATGTCTGATAAGGAATAAATTTAAAAACCAGCAGATTAAGTAGGTTTAACTCGTGATAATAGAATAATAATACCCATAATAATATTAAGGATTTAGGCCCTATTTATGAGATATTGCGAATATTAATCTGTGGGTTTAAATATATGATCATTGAAATGTTTTTCTATCGAAACATGTTGTTGCTATGCGGCCACCGGGATTCGAACCCGGGTCTTCAGCTTGGCAAGCTGACATCCTACCACTAGACTATGGCCGCTCATTTTTAATTAGAATAGAAATTTTTTAAAAATAGATATGTTCATAAACATATTATGGAACTATTTGCACAGGGGAAGAAGGCATATGTTGATCTATCTAAAGCCTCATTCGAATTCGGATCGACCGAATTTCTTAATTATCATTTGAAGAATCTAGTAAGCTTTGTTCAGGATCATGAAGTTGAACAGATAATATATGAAGAAGAGATTACATACACACTAACCAAAGAAGCTACTCAAATTCTAGTAGAATATGCAAGAGTATTAGGGGAGATGGAAGGATTATATTTAAAGAAGGATATATATGGAGATCCTAGAGATGGTATGTATACAAGGCGTATGGAAGTTTTTAAGAGATTCCTGAACACTGCATATACCAATCCTGTAGAGGCCATAAGATTTCTAGAATCATACAGAGAACCTCCTCCTGATAGAGCAAGTATGATGAAGAGTTATGAAACCTTTTTTAACACCATCAAATACGTAATAAATCGACTCAAATCCACAAAATTCTATAACTTGGTGATTAGTAGAGGAGGGGTTAAAGAGGCATTCTTAAGTCTGGTTAACTTAAGTACACTGAGCTATATCGATCTAGTAGTATTAGATATTCCTTCAGATGCGGTTAAAGTTACAAGGAGAGAGGGTAGTTACTCACTACCATATGGTGTCAGAGTTCAGATCTATGAGATTCCAGAGAAGGATATATTTATATATGATATAAGACAACCTGAATTGGAAGAGTTACCTCTAGAGCTGAAAAATCTACTCAGAGAATTAATACTCAATCAACTCAAGGAAAATTTCCTAAATCAAGATTACAATATATTATACAACTATAAAATAAATGAATATAAGCAAATCTTCTTAGAAGCAGCTCTAATCAGAAATATATCCATAACTCCGAGGCAAGCATTACTCATGGCAAGAGACGCTGCCTCATGGGTAATTGGTTTTGGAACTCCTATAGAGAATATAGCTCTGGATAGAGATAATGTCACTGATATTTATATTGATAGTGAAAACTCTCCAATATATCTGGATCATAGAGAATTTGGAATTACACATACTCTTTACAGATACAACAGAGAACAACTAGAAAGAGCTTTCAAGAATATGGTTCTATCAGAAAGAGGTAAGAAATTCGATTCTAATTCTCCTGTAGTAGATATTGTCAGTTCAAGAGCTGCTATGAGATGCCACCTGCAGAGGCCCCCAGCTACATTTGGAGAGTTACAAGGAGCTCTGAGACTTATGTCTGAAGAACCATTTACCTATGCACAGTATCTCTATTATCAATCAATGACTCCACTATTCGCTGGTTATGATGATGTTCTGGTAACATATGGATCATCAGAGGCTGTACTTGGAGTTAAAGGTGTTGGTAAGACTTCATTCACTGCTGCAAAGATAGCTGCCATAGGCACAAGGAGAAGAATTATTCCTGTCCAAGATATCTGGGAGATTCCTGTAAGAGCTTATAGAAAGAGAGGTTTCCATATAGGAGCTGCAAAAATAGCATCTTTGGATATGGAGCATCTAAACAGAGATTTAGCTGAGTTGGATTTAGTAGCTATGGCTAATGCTTTACTCAGAATGGGAGATGCTGCTCTTATAATAAATGAAGTAAGATCCAAATCAAATGTGCAAGGAATTATAAATCTTCTGAATACACAGCCTGGAGTTTTCCTTCTGTATAATCTGCATGCAGAGAGTTTGGCAGATATCAGAGACAGATTGGAATTGGTGTTTGGTATTCCTTCTAGTTCTATGTTTGCCACTGATAGATATACATTTTTGAAGAAAATTAGATACAGCAGAAGAGGTAGAACCTACAGATTGGTTGGATTTGAATACGAGAGTAATCGAAAGGAGAAAAAGTTCGAAAAAATATTCGAATTAGAGCGAGGAAATAATATAGATTCAACTGTTCTAAAGGCACAATTCATTAAAAATCCAGAAGCTAACATGAAAGATTGGAAGAATTTGGATATATCAAAGTTAGCTAAGGAGCTAGATTTATTATTTATACCTCCAACAATACAGAGAAGAGCTGATGATAATGGATTGAAACCTGAAGATCTAATACTACAAGCTTTCTACAAAGGTTATATAATATATAGAGTATATAGGACAGCGGTCGATCTAGATAATAAGGAGCTGATGAAACTAGACTTCTACCTAAAGGCAAATAATTTTGCAAATAAAATTCTATATGATATGGAACAGGAGTTTGGAGAGATTGATTTCGGTGAGGCTCAGAAGATATTTGACTCTACATTCCCTTCAATGGTAGAACTAGAACTGAAACTATTAAAACAGCAGAGTGGTTAATCTCTATCTAGATTTGCATCATTCAATACATATACTTTCTTCTCATCATAAGGAATGCCCAGTATGTAATTCTTGACTATTATACCTTGTTTGATCTTTATAAATTTCTGCTTTATCATCATTAATATAAAGAAATTTATATTTTTAAAACTATGCCTGGTATATTTTTATATGAAAGTAACTAAAACCACCCCTCCTGCGTATATAGAGATTGAATATGTTAATGGATTGAAAGATTATGTAAGAGATAAAGTTGCTAAAGATTTGAATGAAATATCGAATAGATTTAAAATAAGCTGGGGTACATTTATAATAAAAATTCAACTAGATCCAAGCAAAGTTCTACATGACACAAATTACGAGCGCAGAACTTTTCAAGAAGAGGGAGAGGATATTGGGATACTGGTAGAAGTATTTAGACAACCTTTTGAACTAGGGGCCCTATTCCCCTATGATTTAAAAGAGGGACAATTTCCTTATATCTACATATCTTTTACCAGCACCAGATATCTATTAGATAATCTAAAGCAGGCTACAGATTTAGTAAGTAGAAATTACAAAAACAATCTCCCTATATATCTGGATGAACTTGGGTTTGGAGTGTTCATAGATCCGATAGATAGTGGGGTCTTAACCTTCAAGAATACAGAGAGAATAGTGCAATTAGATAGATGGTTGAATTATTTCGAATCATTTCCCAAACCTATTGGCTTGGATCAAGATAACAGATTATATATGTCTGTAGATAATTGGGTATTGTATATAGAACCTCAGAATATTAATATAAAACTCTTGATGAGTAGATAGAGAGAATGTCGCGAAAGTCCAAATACTATTCTCTGGTATCTTTGTTATTTTATTCCTCAGTGGTCCTCCTGGTATTGACTATTATATTTTCAAATCGGATCTTTTTAATAGATAGAAACTATAACGATTCAGTAGATTCATACGAACTAATTCTATTAGATCAAACTAGAAGGGTCATAGATGGGGACACGATAGAATATAAGAATATAACCTACAGAGAGCTATTTATTGATTCTCCAGAGAAAACCACTAATCAGAAAGATAGGTGGTTAGGCTATAATTTGGATCCAAATTGTATGCGTATCTTTGGAATCAGAGCTTATGAATATCTAAATAGAACAGTTTATACTATAAAGATTCCTAAAGTTGGAACTACAATCCCCAGAGATAAATACGATAGAATTTTAGGTATATTTTTGGATAGTAACATGTCGATAATTGGCTTGAATATGGTAAGAGAGGGATTAGCATTCTGTTTCTATAGATATGATTCAATTCATAGACTAGAACATCCTGAATTAATTAGAATAGCTGAAGAATGTCTCAGAAATGAGAATTATGCTAGGGCAAATCGATTAGGGGTGTGGGGATGTTAATTTTTTAAGAGTATCTAATGCTAACATCATACATTTTTTTCTGGATGGATTATCAGATAGATCTATTCCAACTAGCTCATACATGTCCTGCTCTCCTAATTCTTTCAGCAAATCCACATGCTTGCCTTCCAGATAACTAAGTAATAACGATGTAGATACAATACTTATAACACACCCATGGCCCTCAAAACTAACCCTTTCTATTTTACCTTGATCATCGATTTTAAGATATATCTTAATATTATCTCCACAGCTCCCATTATTACCTTCTAATACATGGGTATAATGATCTAACTTACCATATTTCATTGGGTTCTTGTAGATGGCTATAAAATCATCTTTGTATAGATCCATCATTTAAATTTCAATATGATGTTTTTTAAAGCATTCATAAATTTATACAATTCTTCTTCTGTGTTATATATGTAGAAACTTGCTCGAACAGTTGGTCCTATACCTAAGAACTCGTGTAATGGCTGAGCACAGTGATATCCGGATCTAACGGCAATATCATAATAAGTATCTAACATCTCTGCAACATCATGTGAATGGACAGAAGGGAAATAGAAAGAGAAGATAGGAATGTTTATGTTCATCTCCACAGGATATATCTCATACTCTTGGAATAGTTTATTTGCAATTCTGATGATCTTCTGGTCTAGTTGATATAGATCTTCAAATTTTGAGCTTAGATATTCTACAGCTTTAGAAAGAGCATATGCCTCTGCAATAGGTGGTGTTCCAGCCTCATATCTCTCCACAGTATCTAAGAGTCTAAACATGCTATCAGTAACATTGCTAACAGTTCCTCCTCCTAGCATTAGTGGTTCATACTGCTCCGGATTCTTGATGTATAGTACTCCTATACCAGTTGGTCCGAGCATCTTGTGTCCAGAGAATGCATACATATCAACATCGATAGATTTAATGTCTACACTCATATGCGGTACATATTGTGTTCCATCAGCTATTATGATTGCATTCGGATTATTCTCCCTAATTGTCTTGAGATCAATAACTCTTCCGGTAACGTTACTAGCATGAGTTACAGCGATTATATCCCCTTTTATCTCATCTATTCTAGAATGTAGCTTGTAGGATTTTGAATATCTATAGATAGGTAATAGCATACTATGATGCTCATATACTGTGGATTGTATATCAAGTGATCTGAAATTCCATATTGCTGTATTTAGAGCCTCTGTTGCATTTTTAACAAATACAATCTGGTATGGCTCAGCTCCTATGAATCTAGCTACGATTTCTCTAGATCTCTCATAAAGATCTGTGGCCTCTTCACTCAATCTATAAACCCCTCTATGGATATTTGCATTATAATTAATATAGAATTCTGATAGAGCATCAATCACTGATTTGGGTTTATGAGTTGTGGCGGCATTATCTAAGTAGATTAATCTAGGATACTTTGATAATATGGGAAAATCAGAACGGATCATATCCATGTGATTCTACGAAATCTATCAACTCAACACCCCCACTCCTAACTATTTTCCCTGATTTCATTATGTGAACTGCTGTGGGTTTTATGTATCTGAGAATTCTATTGTAATGTGTTATTAGTAGAATCTTAGGCTTATTTTCGGAATAATAGATGTTTATAGCATCAGTTATCCTCTTTAGAGAATCCACATCCAATCCTGAATCTATCTCGTCCAAGATTATGTATCTGGGTTTAAACATCAGCAGCTGCAGAGTCTCGCTCTTCTTTTTCTCCCCTCCCGAGAGATCCTTATTCACTTCTCTATCTAGAAACTCATTTGATAAACCAAGAATGTCCATCCATCTCTTTAGCTCCTGATTAAACTCTCTTATTTTAGTTAGATCTCTCTCGTCATATCCCCTTCTCTTATAGAATATTCTTTTTAGGAGCTGTTTAAGAGTTATGCCCTCAAGGTATGGAGGAAGTTGAAATGATAAGAATATTCCAAATCGATTAACTCTCTCATCTACATCGTATTGTAATATGTTCTGTCCATCTATTTCTATACTCCCTAATACCTCATATCCAGAATCTCCTGCTATTACTCGACTGAGAGTACTCTTACCAGATCCATTTGGACCCATTATTACATCAATGTCATTCACTATCAGATTGAAATCTTGTAAGATTGTTCTATTAGATACTGTTACCTTTAAATCCCTAATAATCATAAGCTATAAAAATACTATAAAGCCTTTAAAACACTATCTAATGAATTTTACATATGTACAAAGTAGTTATCCTGGCTGGTGGTAAAGGTCAGAGACTTAGACCATATACAGAGAATACACCAAAACCATTGCTTAGGGTAGGTAAATGGACTCTAATTGAATATGTACTCAGTAATGTCAAGCGAGCTGGTTTTGATAAGGTCATTATCGCCACAGGTCATCTGGGTGATCAGATAGAGGAATATCTGGGAAACAGGTGGAATGGGGTGGGTATAAAGTATTATAGGGAGAAAGAATTGGAAGGTACAGCTGGATGTCTGCTAAAAATGAAAGATGATCTTGCAGACAATTTTCTAGTACTAATGGGAGATCAGATAACAACAATTGATCTGAAAAACATCTACTCAAATCACATAGCTAAGGCATCTAATTTAACTATTGCCCTGAAGATTCACAATGTAATTATAGAATATGGAGTAGCAATGATAGATAATAACAGAATTCTGAATTTTGAAGAGAAACCTACCTATACATACTATATAAACACAGGTATATACGTGATTAAAAAGAACATACTAGATCATATAAGGGTAGGGGAGGATTTTGCAAAAGATGTATTCCCTAAATTATTGAATCAAGGAATTCCTATAGATTATTATATAACGGATGAGTTCTGGGCTGATATAGGTAGAGTTAAAGATTATGAATTCTATCGAGACCAGATGTCTCTTATAGAAGTATATAACAAACTAAGATGATATACGTTGATGCAATGCATGGAAAATTAGCAAGAATCCTAAGAGTGTTTGGAGTAAGCTGTGTATACCTCACTTCTGATCTAACAGATAATCAGATTGTGAAACTACTGAAGGATAATGACGTGTTGATAACTTCTGATTTTGAGCTGAGCAAAAGAGTTAAGAATGTAATATATTTAGATAGTAAGGATCTGAAAACTAATTTGGAAAAAATTGTAAATAGTGGGATTAAGCTTGATATCCAAAACCCATATTGCTATTTGTGCAATGTGAAATTAGAGAGAATCGGTAACAAATACAGATGTCCTAGTTGTAATAGATTCTATTGGAGAGGGAAACAATGGGGCAATCTAAAAAAATATCTGCCCTCACAACTACAGGAATTTAGCAATACCTAATTCCTCGATATTCTCTTTTACTACTCTATCAAATCTCTCAGGTTTTCTATCAAGATCTATTCTATTAGAATTATAAGCATCTATATCTATAAACTCATCTAGAAACATATGATACTGTTCATCTTGACCCATGAATATTTCATTGTAACGATCTCTGATTTTATGGTAGATATCTAATGACTGCATTTTAGGTGAGATAAGATTACCACGCCAGCTCAAATTCTTCACTATTTTCACACCAATAGCATTTCCAGTAAACATCACCAGATCTACATCTCTGATCTCTTCGGGCCCAAAAGAGCCGTATTTAAAATCCAATCCTAATTCTTTAGCTATTTTCACTACGAATCTTAGAGTTATTCCAGGAAGAGAGTTATCTCTATCTGTGTATATAGTATTATCTTTTAGAAACACTACATTCTCTCCTGAACCCTCTATGAGCTTACCTTTTGAGTTCATGAAAATTACCTCATCATATCCATTAGCTTCTCTAAGAGCATATAGAGAAAGTTGATAGTTACTACTTGCTTTTATCCTAGCGAAAGGTAGTTCTCTAGGAATTTCTGATACTAGAACACTTAATTCTTCCTTAGCAATGTACTCTCCCATAGGCATTAGTACATGCATCAGCTTTGTTGATCCGCTGTTTCTTAAGCCTACCGAATCATTATCTCTATATAAAAGAGGTCTTACATATACTCTCTTGCTCTGATAGTTATTCATAAGGTATAGATAGAAAACTGTATTTATTGCCCTGACAATATTTATTTTATAACCATACTTCATGAAATCTGCTCCATATTGCATTCTCTCATAATTCAATTCTGGGTGGAATATTGATATTCTCTTACCAACAACTATACTCATACCTTCGAATATCGCATCTGCATAATTCAAAGAGTGAGAAAAAGGAGAGAGAATTAAAGTTTCTGCGAATTTACCTAGATCTGGGGAGAAGATCATTTTAAGGATCTGAGTTCATAGGAGAGCTTGTTACCTTTGATGTTATATGATAGGATCTCTACATAATTGTATTCTTCCTTATCACTATTAGATGTAAGTGAATCGTACAATAGAGATTCTAATTTATTTAAATTTAGTTTGTAATCATATTTCTGATTTAACACTGATTCGATCTCTTTCTTCTTATTACCAATTACAACAGCATGATAGCTAGCATATGCACCAGAAGGGTCTATCTCGTATAGAGTTGGATTAGATTCTTGCATACCAGCAACTAGAACAGAGATACCAAATGGTCTAACCCCCCCATACTGGGTGTAACTCTGAAATAGATTTGATATCTGTTTTACTACGTATATAGGACTAACATCTTCATTAAATGCATTTCTATAACCAAGCGATAGATCTGTAATATAATCAAGAACCTTTTTAGCATCAGCAACCAATCCGGCAGTAGCTATGAATAGATGATTGTGGATTATATCGATTTTTTTTATACTATCTTTTACTATCAGATTATTCTCTATCTTTTTAGCAGCTATCATAACAATACCATCTTTACATATGGCACCTATGCTAGGGGATCCTCTCTTTACAGCTTCTCTAGCGTATTCTACTTGAAACAATCTTCCATCAGGACTAAAAACAGTTATTGCTCTATCATATGCTTGTGGTGAAGGATACATGCTTATCTATAATTAGGTTTATTTTAAAAATCTTTTTGTATCTTTAAAAATATGATTTGGAATATTGTATTATTATTAATATACTCATACGGTGTTGGGGGTAGTATAATTGATTATTTCTTACCTGATGAACCTAAGAATTACAAAGATGAAATATTCATGGTTAATAATCAAACTTGTAGAATAATCTATTTAAACAACATACCAAATCTATTGGAATGTTCAAATACGATCATAGAAGATAATCGTACTATAGAATACATATTAACATTGAGAGCTAAACAAGTATTTCAGGAGACTGCACCCATAAGAGAAGAGATATTAGATTTGATACTGTTATTCAATGCATCAAGATATGATGAGACTAATCCTAGATATAAGTTTTTAGGTAAAGTAGAGGAGTTTGCATGTAGAACTATTCTAGGAGATGGAATAATACCGATAAACCAACCTATATGCCAACGAGACCCATATCATTGCTATACTCTATATATATGCAGACCCGAGATATTAGATTGTGATACCAGATTATTCAATTCCATGAAACCAATAGTTACATCATTTTTTGTATCTAGTAAAGGAACAGATGAAATAGTAGCAAATCTAACCAGAATCTTAAATGGTTACATATCTTTAGATAATTACAGCTCCGAAATCTCAAAGATAAGATCCCAGATATCAACTCTTATAAATTATTCAAATACCATGCAGAACACTACTCTAAGAATAGGAGGGAGAGAATGTCCTGACTGTTATAATCTGTGTTTTCCAATACTACACAATACTTCTGCACTATCGATCGCATTGAATAGAACATCTAGATTAGAAATTCCCTTATTGATTAATCTAAAGGATACGATATCTAAAATACAGACTAACACACCCATCAGAATGAAAATATACTCTATAAATCAGGAAATTAATAGAATATCTGCACCATTCCAGCTTGCTCTGAATAGATCTCTGGAAATAGAAAGGATGTATTCAAGCATAACTCAAAATATAACATTTTCTAATTACACTAAAGTCTATAATGAATACAAGAATCTCAGAGATATGTTAAGAAACAAACTATCTGAAAGAAATATGAGCGATTTTGAATATTATCTGGATAGAATGCTATTCTTTGAGGATGTATTTCGTAATATGTCCGCTAAGGTTGAAGAAATCTATTCTGATGTTTTAATGCTTGAAAAATCAATCACAGATAAATATTATCTTTACATAATTCTAAATCCAGCAGACGATCAGGTGGCTAGAGAGTTCAACGATCTAAAAAGATTGTATACAAGGCCTATAGATGGAGATAGGTTAGATGAGATTATAAATAGAACCATCAGACTTAGAGATAAGATAGAATCTAATTATGCGCAAGAGCAGCAAGGACAAATACCATCTTATGCAATTAATATATACTGGATATACAAAAACATATCTCGGCTAGGAAATTTCAGTGTAGATATGTTAAGATTATTATTAGCTATTGTAAGTTCTCTTCTCATACCATCTTTTCTATTCATAATCGTTTACATTTTAAAATCCATTCTAACAGATGCTAAGCTCCTGCGATATATGTTTGCAGCATATATAATCTTAATAATATTCAATTTTGTATACTCTTACTATACGCTCATTCCAACTAACGTAAATATATATGAAATCTATAATACTATAAGGGATCACAATGGTACGTATATAATAGAAGATGAAAGATTGAGAGATTGTCTGGCTAATAGGAAATTTTTCAGAAGAGTTGGTGATGTGTGTATATCAGGGGATTCTGAAGTGAAATGCAGCGATATAGAAACAAATAGTGTTGTGATCAGAACCACCACTGATAAATCAAATATCCTGATACTAGGTGATCCTCTATATATAATATATCTAAATATCAATCTTGATGATATGAACAAATGTTCTGCTATTCTTGATGAGCTGGAGAGAAGTTATGAGGACAGAATTACTACTAGTTCTTAGTGCATTAATTATTATAGTAATATTTATATCTTTAACATTATTCAATATAGATTTGAATAGATCAATAGCACTATCAGAAGCTCCTATTTCAAAAACTCTTGAGAATCTGGAGAATAGTTCTGAGTTATATTTAATATACATAATTCCTGGTGATGAAAGAGATAGTATGATATATCAATGTGGAGTTGATATTGTAACTAGTATAGGTTATAATTACGGCAAATTCATCAATCAGGCTTACGTATTTACAAACGATACGTGTTATTATAATAACATAAGATCAAATAGAAATGTTTGTGAGACAGAATTATTCTCTAGATCAAATGCCTTTTACGTATTTATAGATTATAGTTTCAGTAAAGGAGTAGATACGCGAAACAGAGCTCTAATTGTAAACCCTCTAATTCTTGAAAACTGCTCTAACCTTATCAAGTAAATTATTCACATCATAATTTTCAAGAAGCGCTCTTAGTTTCAGGTATCTCTCCTGATTCTCCTTAAAAATCTCCTCCCTCTCTTTATCTGGATCTTCTATCTGTCTAAGGGCAATTTCAACCTGAAGCTTTAATTGGATCTGTTCAATCTCATGAACCAACCGATCTACATTTTCTCTCTCAGATTTTCTAACTATATACTTGTATGGTGCACTCAGTATGATATCGTAATCATTTGAATCAGTATCAACTAATTTACCATCTACGTATTTTACAAAAATGTTCACGTAGTTCAGCAGAGGTTCTAACAACTCACCATGCTGAATCTCTAATTCCCCCCCAACCTTTCCTTTTATCACCACAGGTTTTATCTGTTCTATTGAATATAGTGTTGCAATTACCTTGGTTTTATCAAATATTGCCCTATATAGCTCTTCTCTTTCCAGAAGTTTCTGATAGTATTCACCTGTTTTGGATTCGAACTGTTTTTTAAAACTCTCCTCATCACAGTTCATAAGGAGATCCTCTACATCAAGAATCCTATCAAATAGAGGTAATTCATCTTCCTGTATATCCCTTTTTGCATTATCAAATTCCTCTCTTAACATCTCTAGTTCCTGAGAATTTTTAATATCAGAATATATTTTAGTGTATATCAACATGCTATAATATCTCTTTCTAGCTCTATAGTAATTCACAAAATTCATAACATCATCACCACAGCAAGAACTATGATAATGATTAATAGGATCCTAAGTAGGAAATCCGTCAGCTTTACTAACATATATAAACCTAATAATAATAGTAGTACTATAGCTAAATTCTTCAATTTCAAAAGATCATAGCTGTTTATTTTTGGTCTATCAAAATACGATTTCAATTTATAAACTATATCGCCTTCCCCAAATATGGTCTCTAGATTGTTTGCTAAGTACACAACCTCTGTAGAATCCCCTCCAGTTTCTCTCAGATATTGAGCTTGTGATGCGTATATATTAGCCCATGTGGATCTATATGTATCTTTAAGAGATGGGTCTTTTCTAACTACAAATGCAAGATTGTATGCTGCCAACACTGGGTTAGAAACGATATAATATAGAGCTATTTTGTATCTATCTATGTCCCTATCTCCCAGATTTTCAAAACCCAAAATCAACCAATCAAGTGTTAAATTGGCAATATCCGAACTATATTCCACCAATTGATCCTCATACAGTGAAATTGCTAATCTACACCATAGATAGGATTGAGTATAATCATAGTATTGTTGGAATCTCTGCTCATGCAGATTATTATAACTCCTGTCCAGAGCTTGTTTAGCCCATTGGTATCGAGTTAGTGCAGCTATATCATTCTCTGAATTCCCACGGATAGAGATCTGATCTAGACATCTCTTCGCCTGGTCCTTAATTCTACTTGGACTCTGATTAGTGTGCAGATGATACAAAGCGTTCTTTTCCGCAGATGCCAGAAACAGGAAGTTTGCCGCTGTATAGTAATAACCCATATTAGCTATTTTATCAGTTATGTTAACAAGCTCATCATAATAGTTATCAATCTCATGAATACCTATTTTTGGAATATTTGTGAAAAACTCTCTCAATTCATTATAAATAGGTTTAATAATTGAATTATTATACTTAGATTCTGAGTTTGGAAGTCGTGGGAGTCTAAATATGCTTGTTTCTAAGCTCTTACCATAAACTCTGCCATCAATGTATATAAGATCATCTATGTTAGAAACATATGTAATATTGTATGGTAGTACTTTGGTTACATAATACTGATAGATTGATCCCACAGGTACTACAAAATTATCAAATTTCTTAGAACCAACCAATATTTTCTCATAGAGTCCACTAATAGGTATTATATTACCCTGACTATCTATGCCTCCTGTGGCTCCTGTCCGATTAGTTCTATATTTCATTAATATATAAAATAACAATCCTCCTGAACCCCCTTCAACATCACTATCTATATCAACATAAACATTGCATCCCGGATTGGCAAGAGTGTATGCATCAAGAAAAGATCTCTGAGTATCAGTACCGGTGATCTTAAGAACTCTAAGGAATAGTTTATCCCCAACACCTTCAAACTTGATATATGCTGGAACTAAACTCCCTCTATCAAGAGATATCGCGAGAAAATTTATATCTATATTTAGATTGCATGTACTGAAACTTAAGAATATGAATAGAAGTATTATATATACCATTAGTTTAAAAGAGCAAATTAGATTTAAATGTTTTTATCTGTGGATCTAATGTTTCTATTTTTAGTTCTTGTCTGATTTTCCTAATCATATTAAGCACTTCTTCTATCTTTTTATCATCTAAATCAGGATTGTTGAGTAGAAAATTATGTAGCTCAGTTGGCCAATTGTTTAGATCTAATTTCTTTAGTAATTCATTATCTTTACTTTCAAGTGCTACTAATCTGACTATCAACAATCCCAAAGGAATTAAATTTATAGCTTTAATATAATTCAGAATTCTAGTATCATCCAGTGAGATTGGGTTATACCTCTGATTATTTCTAGCTCCAGTCACATCAAGATAGTTCTCCCCTACATACATATACAGAAACAGAAGTTCAGCTTCTGAAAATCTATGATTATTCAGATATTTTAACAATTCACTACTTTTATCGCTTTTTTGACCCAATCGTATAAACCAATCTATGAATCTATCAGCTCTATCCGGATCAAATTTTATCTCTGAATTACCTCTATCTGTAACATGAACCATCTTTCTCAAAGTTACATACGCATTCAATAATCCTATTAAAACATCTCTTCGGGTTTTCATTTTAAAACTTCCAAAGATCCCCTCCCCGTGTAGAATGTTCTGAACCATACTCTGTAATGTAGTATACACCACCTCTTTAAGCTCCTGCTCACTTTCAACATCATGCGATTTAACTATTGTATACCTGCCAAGATTAGTTGCAAAATCTTCTATACTTGATTTATCAAATTCAAACATCTCTTTATCAACGATCTGCTTTACATAGTTGAGTATTTCATTTTTTACACTATCAGATAATTTGTTATTTATATTATTATTAATCAATTCAGTATATCTGGTCTCAAATATTTCACTCATATTACTTTGATTCTTCTCAATCTGTCTCTTATGTCTGAATTTCCAGAACATGTTTATATAATTGAAAAGTTATTTAAATAGATAATTATCAACAGAATAAGCAAATTCATAATCATTGCTCCAAAGATCATTGCCAGTAGAAAATTTGTACTCATTCTCAAATATGTGATCAATCTAGCAGAAGCTTCCTCTCCTAGAACACACACTTCGAACTCATAGTTTCTATAGGTATAATAAACATCTTCTAAGTTAGAAGATTTAAGATGAGATTCTATAAGAGCGATAGTATAATCGGATAGATCAATATCATTTATAATACCTGCAATATCATTGTTTTCATGCGAGTCTGTAGTCGATATTATTGGGATATAATCATAGCTTCTACAGACCTTCTCTAGTTTTTTATGAGTGATATCTGTTATTCCATTTCCATCAATATTTATCATAGCTATCTTCTGTTGTCCATTGTTCAAAATCAGAAGATTAATCCCATTAGAACCCACTCCTGAGTCCAAAGTGTCAATTTTATAATAAGCACCCTTAGCCACTCTAAGATCCTCCTGAGGAGAGATTTTTCTGACCGCACCTAAATACTCTTGAAATTCATCACTGTCAGATGAAAAATAAGTAACTATCTTAGCATCAGAATCGTGCTGATCAAATAGAATAGGATTCTTAATATCCTCTCTAATCTCAGATTTTAGTATTATGTCACTTCCACTCTTCAGATCCTCAGTAACATTAGGGTATCTACTTAATCCAATGATAGTAAATTCATCACTGAATATTACATTTGCTCTAGCGCTCTCCTTATCATAGCTCTTGTATTTAAATCTGAATCTCTTAAAATCTCCTGGAGGGGTAGTAGCAATTTTCCTGATGATCATTTCGGCCTGTTCTCTAGTACATATATCCCTGTCATGATGGCACAACCCATGGAATATTAGATTGTTATTTATATAATCTCTAAATAGTGCTGGAGCATCTGCACTACCAATCGATCCAAATGGACCAAAATGAAATTGAGGGAAGATTAGATATATCAACTCGTCCTTAACTTTCAGAACAATTACCTCTATGGGAATTTGGGTTCTCTTACCAATGGATTTTAGCAGCTTCTCTACAGCAGGATCATCGTAGAACCAACTCATGAAGAAACTTGAGAATATATCTCTAATTGTTGTATTAAATAGTTTCTTGGTAGCTGATGTGATAAAATACGAGAAAAGATGGAGCATTATTAACCATATACTAACAGATAGGATTAGAAGCTTAAACCAGTCTAAAGAAGGGGAGAGAAAATACATCATTGTGATTAGATATATCAGACTAATAATCCCCCCTACTAAATACGCAAGCAGATATTGAAGCACTACGAATATAACAATCATAATTATTGCTACAAATACCACTAGTATTGGTTGGAGTGTGGAGAGGTAGAGGAATATCCCAATTGAATATGCTATGGAGAATAGAATCGTTATCTTCTTAAAATCTATTCTATTCTTTAGAGTAAACCATATAAAAACAGCATATGGAATGATGTATAAGATTAGATCTATTAACCCCAGTAGAATGTATATTACTGTAAGGGAGAATATGTATATGAGTACATGTAAATATGATATCCTAAATCCCAGTATTCTAGTAATATTGATAGCTGGCTTTATATCTAGACTAGTCATCTTTCTGTAACTCTTCTATCATATTCTGTAAAGTTAGTACATTTTTAATATACTCCTTAGCAACTCTTCTGAAGCTGATATTCTTCAGATATGCGAGCTTCATCAATTCAAGTGTTATGTATCTGAGTTCCAGATAATCTTCTTCTGAATAATCATCATTCATGCTATTTATAACTAGGAATTTTTTAAATATCTATTTCTGTATCTTAGCATGGTTGTTCTGATTCAATTACCCGAGGGATTGAAGCACAAGGCCCCAGAGATAATAAAAAAACTGAATATAACTAATGAAGAGATAGTGATATCGGCATCTGCAATGTATGGTGGGTGTGATATAGCTATAGATGAGGCTAGAGCAATTGGTGCTGATAAGATAATACATGTTGGTCACACCTATTTTCCTCTTAGAAGAGAATTGAATGGGATAGAAGTTGAATATATACCTTATTATATAGATATTAATATAGGCTGGCCAGAATTGATAGATGAGCTGAAATCCAAAAGTATAAAAGTCTTATCTATACTAACAACGACTCAGCATTATCACCAATACGAACAGATCGTTAAGTATTTTGAAGATAATGGGTTTGAGAACAGAGTTAGGAAAGGGCCGTTCTGTTCTAATACGGGTCAGGTGCTCGGATGTGATGCTTATGCAATCGATGAATCTGCCCAAGCAGCTGTGATAATAGCCGATGGAGTATTTCACTGGACTGCAGCTACACATGTAGTTGATAAGATGTTAGTATACGGTCTAAATCCTTATAATGGAAAATTTACAATAGTGAATGATCTTTTACGTAAGATGAACAATAGAAGGATAGCATCTATATTTAAGGCTGCTGAAATGAATCGATTTGGAATATTAGTATCAACAAAACCAGGACAATTTAGTTATAGATTAGCCGAGAAGATGAAAAGAGAGTTGGAAAAATATGGTAAAGAGGTATATATATTAGTTGCTAATAACCTTGATCCTAATACTATTTCTAATTTTGTATTCATTGAGGCATTTATAAACACAGCCTGTCCTAGGATAGTTGATGACGTGGAGCAGTACAAGAAGCCTATAGTAAACCCAGATGGATTCAAAATACTGATAGAACGTATCAGGCAGTATCATCAAGATCAAACTCAATCTCAATCTCCTTAGCTTTCTCTTTCAATCTTTTTAATAGACTCGATAATCTAATCGTTTCCCTATCATTAATATGCCCGCTATCAATAATATTATATATCTCATTAATAATATCATATCCTCCTCTCATTAACCAGTTGTATTTTACAACCCCATAATATCCATACCCATTTTCTTTGAATTTCTGAATAGCACGCCCTTCAGCCTCTAATTCTAATTTAGATTTGTAATTCTCTAATTTATTTCTAAGCATATTCACATCTAATGATTTCGATATCATATCAATTTTATTAGTAGAAATGTTTAAAAAATTAACAATACTTTTTTAAAAATATTCTATAAATACCAACTAATGAAAATATCTAGAGATCTAGTACTTGGCATAGGATTGTTCATAATCATAATGATACTGGCTAGTTCAATACTTATAGAAAATAATCTACAGCGAACAAAATTTTTAATATCAAGCTTTGGAATGATCTCTCTGTTAGGATTGATATTTGTATTGATAATACCGGTGCTTTACTCTAAATTTCCCTCTACCCTAACTTCATCTCTACTATCGAACAGAAAGTGGATTGGGTTGAATGTTTTTGTATTTGCTCTGATACATGTAATGTTGGTTCAGCTAAATTATTTCAATTTTAATATCTCTGCAATTCTGAACAATCCAAGATTCCCTGGATTGTTTGCTGGAATGATAGCTTTCACATCTCTAATGATATTAGCTATTACTTCTTATGATGGAATCATCAGGAGATTAGGTAAGATCTGGAAGCCAATCCATAGAGTGCTTAGTTACTTAGCTGCTGCTGTATTAATTGTGCACTTATGGATCAATGGAGGTTTTTGGGCAGGTAATATGTTGGTAAAAATTCTAATTACAGCAGTTATTATTGGAATTATTTCATACAAAATTTTAAATTTAAATATAAATATCAAAAAGCAGGATGAATAGTGAGTTTATAAGAGCAGTTGTAAAGTACTTAGAACTTTACGGTGATATAGATCGGGCAAAGAGATTAGCAGCTAGTGAAACCAAGATAGATAGGATACCTAAGAACTCTGAATTGTATAGTGTTCTAAGAGACAGATACAGAGACTTACTGTTCAGAAAACCCTCAAGAACTCTATCTGGAGTTGCACCTGTAGCTGTAATGGTAAAACCTCAGGGATCTTGCCGATGGAAATGTAGCTACTGCCCCGCTTCTTCAATAGCTCCAAAGAGCTACACAGGATATGAGCCTACATCACTAAGGGCTAGAGCCGTGAACTATGATCCTTATCAGCAAGTAAAGACTAGATTGCACCACTATGAAATACAGAACCATTATGCTCAAAAGCTAGATGTAATTGTAATGGGGGGAACTTTCCTTGAAATGGATAGAGACTATAAAGAGTATTTTATAAAATCTATCTATGATGCTGTAAACAACTATATATCTGAAGATCTAGAGTCTGCGAAGAGATACAATGAGACTGCAGACAGGAGAGTTGTTGGATTAACAATAGAAACTAGACCTGATGTATATGATATAGAGGAACTTCTATATTATGGGGCTACTAAGATAGAATTAGGTGTACAGACACTTTATGATGATGTTTATGAAAAAATACAGAGAGGACATAAATTAGATGCAGTGATATCCTCTACTAAGGAATTAAAAAATGCAGGATATAAAATTTTATATCATATGATGTTGGGTTTACCTGGTAGTGATCCTGATAGGGATATTGAGATGTTTAAGATTCTGTTTGAAGATCCTAGATTTAGACCAGATATGTTGAAAATATATCCGACTCTAGTAGTTCCTGGAGCTCCTCTGTATCTAGATTACAGAGCCGGACTCTATAAACCATATGATGATGATACAGCAGCGGAGGTATTAGCAAAGATCTTTAAATACATCCCTAGATATGTTCGTATCCAAAGGATAAATCGAGATATACCTTCTCACAAGATAGAGGCCGGAGTAAAGAGAGCAAACATTAGAGAAATTGCCACAGATCTTGCTACAAAGCTTGGAATACATCTTGAAGAGATAAGAGCTAATGAGGCTGGTAGGAAAGGTGAAATAGAATATGATCCTGATAGAGCAAAGATATATGAGATAAAATATGAAGCTAGTGATGGGATAGAGTATTTTATATCCATGGAGAGCTTGGATAGAGAGTTGATATATGGGTTCTTGAGATTGAGATTACCTGACAAATGGAGTGTGGATGATATAAAAAATACTGCGATTGTTAGAGAGTTACATGTATATGGAAAAGAGACTAGAATTGGGGAAGTAGGTAAAGTTCAACATAGGGGTATAGGTAAGAGACTTATGGCCAGAGCTGAGGAAATAGCTATCAGCAACAATCTAAATATCTCTGTAATCTCTGCAGTAGGAGTTCGAGAGTACTATAGAAAGCTAGGATACAGACTGGTAGGACGATATATGTTTAAGAATCTCTTATAATATTAATTAGCAATTCAACCAATTCATCTATATCGTCTCTATCTGCAATTTCCATCGGACTGTGCAAATATCTGACTGGATAGGAGATATTTATTGCTCTAAGTCCATATCTAAACATAGCAGTGGCATCACTGATCTGATGAATAGAATAGGATATTGCTTCTCTAGAGATATATTTTCTAATCGTTTCAACCAGATCTTTTGGAGCAATATTTCCCGTACCTGCACCCTCTATGGCTCTGTAGCTAACTCTATCGATACCTCTCTCATCATGTGGATTGATAGCTGATGTGGAATCAATGCATATTATATCACGCCCTTCCAGGTGTTTTATAACTCTAGACAATCTAGTAGTACCCTGTTCCTCTCCAGCTAATAATAGAATAGCGATATCATAATTCCTAAGGAGATCTAGTAGAACGGCAACTCCAAGCTTATTATCTAGATTTGGGGAGATTATTTTAGTATTTGTAATAATCATATTTGGATAATATTGGAAAGGTTGTAACTCTGGTAATTCTTCGGATGGTTGGATTAGATGTATAGTATTCTCATCTGCAGCGATTCCAACGATATCCTCGTTATCAGATAATGTTCTGAACATATAACCTCTTTTAACATCTATCAATCCTCTCTTACCAACAACATACATATCACTACTTAAATAATCCTCTAATACTATACCAATAGTATCATAATGTGCTGCAAATACGAATCTAGATCTTCCCGGGATGAATATGTTTTTATCCACAATTAATGCATTATCCGGCAATATCTCTAGTATACTGCTAATGAAAATCTCCTCTCTAGTAGTTACAGTAGGTATTTTCACTAGATCATTTAAGAGTCTAAGCATAACTATTTAATAATATAACACTAATTAAAAGCTGTTGATGAAATAGACAACCTCTGAGTTATGATGAGACCGACAGCGGCTGATAAACTTAAAAATAGATGAATGTAAATATAATCAATATGGATATAGAGAGAATTGTAGAGAGATCGGATTGGAAAAGAGTGTTAGTAGATTTGGTAATGACTAATAGGCTAGATCCGTGGGATTTAGACTTAGAGCTGTTAGCTCAGAAGATAAAGGAAAGAATCGAACAGGTAGATTTTAAGATTACTGGAGATCTATTATTAGCTTATGCTATAATTCTTAAATATAGAGCTCTAATGCTAAATATTCCAGAATATAGTAATGTAGATATTGCTGATAATATGGATTACACTCATGAAATCAGGGAGCTCAAAAGACCTGCTAGGAAGATCCCCGTATCTCTAAAGTATCTGATTAAAATTATAAGAAAATACATGAAGAGATACAGTTCAACAAGAAGAGTAAATACTGAAATCCAAATCAATACACAACCAATTGATCATATATTTATTACAGATCGAGAGGATTTTGAAATAAAGCTTAGGAGATTTTTAGATATGATTGCTGATGAGATTATGTTCTCAGATATCCCTGGGGATAGAGTGGAGAATTTCCTGTCTCTTTTGATTCTTAGTAACGATGGAAAGCTCGATTTCTATCAATCCAAACCTTTTGAAGATATTAAGATTGTTAGGGTGAGGAATGATGGATGATGAAGTAATTGAAGGATTGTTGTTTCTAAAACCTAATGGGATACCTTTGGATAATCTACAAGATAGAAATATACAGGAAATCATAGATAGGTTGAATGAGAAGTATAAGGATACTGTATTATGGATAACTGTAAAGAACAATCATCTAATCATGGAGATAAAACCTAATTATGTAGATAGAATTGCCAAGTATTATGAGAATAGGGAATTATCTGATAAGCAATTGAAGATAATTGGGGCAATAAAGGTTCATGGGAAGATTCCTCGTTCAGAGGCCACTAGAAAGCTCTCTAAAGAAGAATTCTTGGAGCTAATGAACAGAGAATTTATTAGAGTAGAGAAGATTGGACGCAGAGAATTTTTAGTATTGGGACCTGGATACGATCAATATTTCAGAGACAGAAATGCTAAGAATTGAGGATCATACAGCTGATATTAAATTAGTGATTTCCGGGGATTTAAATACTATTGTTAGGGAATTAGTCGGTTATGTACTAAGGGTTCCAGAAGGGAAGAGTAGTGAGGAGAGTTTCATAATACATATTGATGAGGAGTACCCTGATCTGTTTTTTGTACAATTAGTAAATTCGATAATAGCTGAGCTAGAAATACGATCAGTAAGGCCAATATCATATACAATAAAAGAGCTCAAGGAGTTTAAATGTAAGTTAGAAGTCTTCTATGAGCCTGGACAGTGGAGCACCAATATAAAAGCTGCCACATATTGGGACTTGAAATATGAAAACAATAGATTAGAGATTGTATTAGATATCTAAAACTTCAATTCCATCATCATATATTATCACATCCCTCTCATATCTCATACCATATCTATCATTATAGTAACCTGGTTCTATGGTGATTATAGTATTCATAAGAACGTGATCAGAGGATTCAGATAATATAGGGTATTCATGAATATCTAACCCTATTCCATGACCTATAGCATGCGGAGGTAGAGGGAGATCATACTTTTTATACGCCTCTATATAGATTTTGTGTAACTTGCTGGCTAACATACCAGGAGATAATCGATCAACTATATATTTGAATATTTTCTGTAATTTACTATATTTATCTTGTAAATATCCACTATCAAATATCACAAAATCAGTTATATCTGCTTTGTACCCTCTATATTCTATTCCAAAATCTATCATCACTCCAGCTCCAATCTTAACATCTCTTGCATAGTAATGTGGATATTTTGCATTACTATACGAAGCTACAATAGGTCTAAAGGATAGTTCGTGATTTGCAGTTCTGATCTTTAGTAGAGCCTCTATCTCTTTCTCAGTCATCGAAGGATCTATCTCATCTACGAGATCATACATAACCCTCAAGCTATTCATAGCAGCCCGTCGTATCCTATTAAATTCATATGGTTCTTTGTTCATTCTTATCAGATAGAACTCATCTGTACAATCTTGAATCGATCTTACGTACTTAGATATTTTGTTATAGAATCTGGCATCTAAATTTTTTAGAGGGGCTTTTATATCTCTGTTTTTCAAATCTTCAAATAAGTATTGTATATGTTTTACATTTCCTCTGTAAGATGCTTTCACTAATTTCATGTTCAGATCGTAAGTATAAATTGTATTCTGGAACATAAAAATATGTTCTATATCCAATCCTGTAAAGTATCTTAAATGTGACGATGATGGGATGAGGTACTCCATAATACAGTGATGATAGTTTTAAAAAAAGAAATTTTGTTTATAGATATATGATTGTAAAGTCAGTCGATGATATATTTTCTACTAAAGATATAAAGATACCAAATGATGAGTTTCAAAAGATAATTGGACAGGATAATGCAATAAGATTGGTAAAGATGGCTGTTAAACAGAGAAGGCACATACTTCTAGTAGGTCCTCCAGGAATTGGTAAGAGCATGATAGGAAGGGCGATGGCAAGCGCACTACCACTACCCAAAGAGCAAATTTCTGTCCAGTACAACCCAAAGAAACCTCAAAGACCGATATTAAGAATTGAACGTAGAGATGGGAAAAATCAATTTGAATACAACCTAAAACCAATACCTTACGAGATGATCCCTGATGATGTAGCTGATAAACTTGGGATAAGATGCAAACAATGTGGAGGTTATAGTGAACCTAGCAAGGATATCTGTCCTTACTGTCTAAACAAAAAATCTTCTTCCAGAAATCCTACTTTTATGTATAAGTTTGATAAGAAGAGGAATTTCATTACCAAGAACACGATTTTAGATAATGGAGATTATGTAATGGAAATATATTTTGTTGATGATGATAAAGTCTATAAATATCAAAAACCTAAAGATAATACTCCTATACCTGATGCAATCCTGTCCAGAATAGATATGGATAATTATGATAGAAAAATAATAGTTCCATTTGATAGGCCTCTATTCGTCCAGGTAGTAGCTAAGACTGAATCTGAGATGTTCGGTGATGTAGAACATGATCCGTATGGGGCCCATCCAGATCTAGGTTCTCCCCACCATGAGAGAGTAGTTCCAGGTGCAGTACATGAGGCTCATGAAGGAATTCTATATATAGACGAACTATCCACAATGGAACCCAATATTCAGAGAGGATTGCTAACAGCTATGCAAGATAAAAAGTTTCCTATTGCTGCTAAGAACACACATGGGACTGGAGCAGTAGTTAAGGTAGAAAACGTACCATGTGATTTCATATTGGTAGGAGCTATTAATGTAGTTGATTTAGAGAGTATACATCCAGCGCTAAGAAATAGAATATCAGGTTATGGATATGAAATACTGTTGAACACATGGATGCCAATCAATGAGGAGAATATATACAAAACATATCAATTTGTAGCCCAGGAAATAGTTAATGATGGTAAAATTCCTCATGCACATATCTCTGCTCTACACGAGATAATAAAAGTCTCTAAGATGATAGCTAAGAGCTATGATGATGTTAATGGATTAACTCTGAGACTAAGATACTTAGGAGGGATCATTAGGGTTGCTGGAGATCTAGCTGTTTTGGATGAGGAGGAGTATATTCTTAGTAGACATGTTCAGGAAGCTCTAAGAATAGCAAAACCAGTTGAATCACAGATCAGATCTATTGTTGGGAATAACTGGTGGAAGAATCTTACTATTGATTATGGAAATTATGTTTCTGATAATAGGGATGTAAGATGAGATTAGAATATATACTTACGATGTGGTTATTGATAATAGCTATCATGATGGTTCTTTGGGGATCAAAATACGTAATAAAACCAAAAGAGCTGGAGAGCTTGATATCTATAAAATACGATGAGGGTAGATTGATTTTCGAACTAAATACTAATGTTAAGGTGTATTCTCTTACAGTATTCCCAGGCAATATGACATACGATTATAATGAAAGTATCTACGTAGATAGGTGTCCAACAGCTGTCATATTGGATACTAATAGAGGCTATTATAAGGTGTTTGGTCTAAAATGTTGATAATTCTAGAGTTTAGAGAGGATCCTAAGGCCCTATATAATCTTCTATATCCGATATACAAGGCTGGAGGTTTTGATATGGAATTAGATTCGGATAGGTTAGTAGTTAAAATATCCTCAGAAAACTCCATAAGGGCCAGACAGATACTAAATAGTATACTTAGACTTACCAGTACTGCAGAGGAAATTATGAATAAACTTTAAAAAAATATTATTAAAATCAAATATAATGATAAAGTTAAATACAGCCTACAATCTATCCCCTAAAGTAAAACTCATATGGATGCTAAATGTAGTTTTAAGTATTCTAGGAGTTATGATAATTTTGATAATATTGAGCTTCATAACTAACATATTCGTAAACCCTCTTTCTTTAATATTCGATACGATGTTCATATTAGGATTAATTGGGCTATCAATATTACTCTTCATATACTATATCTACATTGAATTGAAATGGAGGAATTTTAAGTATACTTTTACCGACCACAATCTGATAATAGAATACGGGATTATAAGGAAGAGAATAGAGAGGATCCCATATGTTAAAATCCAGAATATTGCTATTAGATATGATATAATACACAGATTACTTGGGGTAGGACAAGTAATAATTTCTACTGCTGCAACTGATATCAAATTGAGTGAGTTCTCACTAGATGCTATAGATGATCCTGAACCATTCGTTGATGAAGCTATAAAAAGAATAGAAGGCTTTCAAAATGAGAGGATCAAGAAAAGGGTTTTTAAGGATTAGTTTAAATAAAAAACATCCTATATAATTCCGGTGTGATGAAAATCGGATGAATCTGATTATGGTGAGGAAAAGACCCAAAGCTGAAGGTGTATAATATGAAATTGTTCTGTGGAGGTGCTGGAAGAGAGGTGGGGAGATCCCATTTTGTAGTGGACTATAATGGATTGAGGTTTGGTCTAGATGCGGGTATAAAGGTTCTAGAGGATAGGGGTATAGAATACCCTATCATTCAGGATAATCTAAAATTCCTCATATTATCTCATGCGCATATGGATCATTCTGGATATGTACCCGCACTAGCATCTAAAATCCCTCTTTTTCTAACCAAACCCACTCTGTTAGAATCAGAGCATATGTGGATAGATGCTATAAAAGTAGCTAAACTAAACAATAGAAAACCAGACTACTCAGTTAGAGATGTTAAAACAATACTGAGGAGAGCAGAACTGCTAGATTACAACCTATGGAACTCGTCTCATGGAATCCGATTCATGGCTCTGTATGCAGGGCATTTGTTAGGGGCAGCAATGATAAACATAGAAATAAAAGATAGAACAATACTTTATACAGGAGATTTCAAATACAAAAATACTGAGCTATTAAGAAAAGCTGATAACCCTCCTGATACAGATGTTCTGATAATAGAATCTACTTATTGGTATCAAAATCATCCAGATAGAAAAAGTCAGATTGATAGAATATATGAAGTAGTTGATCAGACCCTAGACAATGGTGGTGTAGCTCTATTTCCCGCATTCTCTCTAGGGAGAACCCAGGAATTAATATCGATATTAGTGGAGAGATATAAGAATAGAGTTCCTATATATGTTGATGGTCTTGGCAAGAAGATAAACAGAGTATATAAAGCATATTACAATGAACTGAATGATCCTAAATTCATATCTAAATTGAATAGTATAGAGGAAGTAGAGAATAATAGGAAGAGATCTAAAATCACAGATGAACCAGCTATAATAATATCATCTTCAGGTATGTTGGAAGGGGGGCCTGCACTCTACTACGTATTTAACTTGAATAGAAAATCCAGAATAATCCTTACTGGATATCAGGTTAAACAGAGTAATGGATATAGATTGATAAATTTTGGTAAAATCAAATTGAATGATGTGGAGTTGAAAGTGGATTTACCAGTTTATAATTTTAGCCTATCTGCACATGCTGATAGGGAAGATATACTCAACTTCATAGATAGAGTTCAACCTGAAAAGATCATTCTAGTTCATTCTGATTCTAGCGAAATATTCGAGGAAGAATTGAGATCTGAGCTGGGTTATGATGCTAGATCAATAGGCGTTGGAGAATGGTTGGATATATAGCGATCTTTCTAGCTACATCTATACTTATCAAAATTTTAGTTGATTCATCAATCTCTTCCCTATTAGCCCTAATCCTATTAGGAATATGGGGGTTCTTATCAGCATATTCTCTGTATATATTCTATAGAGCTGAACCAGTAATGGGATTATTTAACATGATTAGAACAGTCAGGTTTAACAATATAATAAAAGATTTCATATGGTTAAGCGAATTTATAACATTTCTCTCAAGAATTGCCTTCCATGTTATGTTTGGGTTTCTAGGAATTTTTCTCTTTCCACAAAAGTATAAACATAGAATATTAACATATTTAACATCAATAATGTTAATGTTTATAATAGCGATAATGTATCAAATCGCTCTATCCAAATTTGTAATTACCAATAGCACTTCCTATTCCCCGCCTATCTCCCTATCATCTCTTATATTATTGTTGAGTGGAGTGATAGGTTGGTTTGTATTCTCCCTACTGAACGGATTCTTAAGACTATGGAGAGAGATATCATTAGAAGGGCAGGTAAGTAGTACTATAGTATCTCCTCTAATTCCAGGCATTACCTTACCATTTCTTGAATCTATATTTGCTCTAGGGTTTGTTATGATAGTACACGAACTTGCTCATGCTGTTATTGCTATGAGATACAATATACCTATTAGGAGTACAGGATTAATAACATACGGGGCAATTCCTGTAGGAGCTTTTGTAGAGCCTGACGATGATCAGTTCAAGAACCTAACAGAGAGCTCTAAGAAAACAGATATATTATTAGCTGGAGTAGGAGTAAATTTGTTTTTCAGCATGATCTTTTTCTTGGTTCTATGGGTATTTCTAATATTAACTGAACCCTTCTCTATAGTAGGAGCCTGTATAAGTAATGATGTAATTCCAGATAAATATGTAATTATTAAGAAAATAGATGGTGTGCCGTGTACAGCAGCATTTCTCAATAACGATTCCATTCTAGAGACAAATTACGGAAATTTCCAATTGAATAGGTACGTGAAGTATTCACCCCTACCCTCAAATTCTATATTCAGAATCTATGATAATCCATTTCTAGACTTTTTATACAATTTATTATTCATGTTATTCTCATTGAATCTGATAATATCAATAACTAATATGTTTCCAGTGTACTTTATAGATGGTGGGCAAGTACTAGAAACTATCCTCAAGGATAGGGGAAGAATTTTGCTCAAAATACTATCGTTTAGTCTCATTATGCTTATTTTTATAAGTATTCTATTCAGATGAATTTAAAAAGAGTTTTGCATATATAATATAACAATGGCAGAGAAGATTCTAAGAAGAACTAATCCAGATATTATTGTTGAAAAACCTATAATAAATTCTAGAGTATATGATAATAATGCTCACAGATCATCTCGACCATACAATCTCGATGAAAAGGATATAAATATTCTCAACAATTTCAAAGATATAAGATACAAAGATCAGCAAACAAGAGAAGCTGTAGAGGGGGCTATGAAGAGATTGAAAGATTACATTTTTAAAAACAATAAATGGCCAGAGGGATTGGATCGTGATAATGTAATCAGAATATTGACAAATGTCCACTACGATGAGGAGTTATTAGAACTGATAAAGACTCTTTCTAATTAAGATTTAATAGTTTAGAGTCTAAAGGAGATCTTCAATCCATCTTTTATGTAACACATATTTCTGATAACTCTCTTCCCATGCTGTTCTAAATATCCTATATATTCTGGTGATTCACTTCCAGGTTGAAACCACACGGTTTTTACTTTGCTCTTAGTTATCCATTCTATTATATCCTTCTGAGTTGAAGGTGGGATTACAATAATAACAAGATCGTAATGATCTGGTAACTCTTGTAGAGAAGTATAGACTCTTTCATGCACTTTTTCTCTTCCAAATCCATAAACATTATACCCTTCTAGTAGTAGGGTCTGGAATATTTTACTGCCGTATTTATTATTATCCCTAGAAACACCCACTACTAGAATACTATTTGATTTGTCATATAGGTTTAGATCCTCTTCCATATTTCAGATTCCTCTTTCCATACCCATATAGCAGTCTCATCAGTTCCAACTATGGATCTAGCTTCACAATTAATGATTTTTATCACATCGCCTTGATTAATCTCTTTTGCTGCAGATTCATACACATATACAATCCCCTCTCTACCATACCTATCCTCTACTAATAATCTGTACATTTTTATTTTTCTCCTATTTTTCTTCTCTACAAACTCCTTAAGAACCTTATCCTTGACTTTCAACTCACCTGTATTTATGATCTTCATCTTATTCTTTATCTTTGTTATATCAAAAGAATCTTCACTCTGTATTAATTCATATATTAAGTTCATCTCTTTAGTAATATAATCTCGTAAATTCTCAAAATGCTTTTTCATCACTTCAGGTCTCTCCCTATATTTATCTAGCGATGAATAAACGTATTCGAATAGATTAAACTCTCTTCTCTCCTCTTTCTGATGAGATTCACGAGTATCTACAGTTTCAAAGTATATTGGTGTCCTTGGCTCAGTAGTTTCCTGCTGCTGATTGCCGTATATTATAGCTGGTAATTTATCAGATAGTGGTTTTTGCATCTTATCCGCATGCTTCTCCTTGAAGATCTCTATTGATCTCTTTGCGGCCTCTTTCACAGATTCATCTTTGTCATTAGCTAGTTCTAATAATATCTGATATGCCAATTCATCTGCGAACTCCACCAATCTTTCAGCAGCGTATTTTCTGATTGCTGGATTGCTATCATATGCCATTTTAACTAATGGCTCTAACTCAGAACTTACCATATTTACTTTATTTCCTGAATGTCTTTTAAAAGCTGTTTTATTATATTCTTCTGTTCTCGGTATTTCAGATCCTTCTCTAGTTTTTCATCCAATGGAGCCCATTTATACTCTGAATGTTCTTTTGAAATCTTTACTTCATCTTTTCCCACATATTTAGCTAAAAATAATATCACTCTCTTATTCTGAATCTCCCCCTTTTCTAATACAGGGTATTCCATAACATATTCTTTTCCTGGAATGATGTAGATATCTTTATCACTAAGACCTGTTTCCTCTTTAAACTCTCGAATAGCAGCCTCTAGAATAGATTCTCCCTCCTCAACATGACCCTTTGGAAAGTCTATATGCCCTTTTCTGTTTCTAAGTAAAAGTATCGACCCATCTTTGATTAGGATTATTCCGGCGGATATTATCATATTTATCACCTGGTATGGTTGGGAGGGGAGGGAGCGATAAAGCTTGCTCATGAATTGTTACCTTAGACATCATCTTAGCAATCTCCACAAACAACCACCTACACCTTAGGGATGCTCCTTTCGGCCTGACCCGTTTCAGTGTAGATGGTTATTGTGGAGGTGCCGACTCATCTGCCCTACAGCAACTATCATGAGGGCTCTATCACACCTCCCCATGTGGCCCGCTAAGGGGATATTTGCGGATAGGGGACCCCTAGCCCCCGCCTACCCAACCAATTATATAATCATGATGTTTTTAAAAAATACTTACACATGCTATTTACAGGGCAAATTTTGCATTTTGGAGATCTAGCCTTACATATACTCTGACCTAATGCAACTAGATGTTTGTTAAACTCAGGTTTTAGATTATCTGGTACTATTCTTTCCAACTCTCTATCAGTCTGTTCTGGTGTTTTAGTGTTCACCAAACCTAATCTATTACTAATCCTATGTACATGAGTATCCACACCTATATATTCTCTACCGATCTCTGCAAGAAATACCTTAGCAATTTTGATCCCTACCCCAGGCATCTCTAAGAGTTCTTCTAATGATTCTGGAATATGATCATACTCTCTAGAGATTTGGTATAGATTTTTAGCCTTAACTCTATAGAAAGCCACAGGTTGAATTAATCTTGCTACACGATCCACATCATCTATTTCCCAAATAGATCTGTACACACTATAGAATCTCTGAGTTGCTTCTAGAGTAATCTCATCTCGGGTTCTTGTAGAGAGAAAAACATATAAAAATTTTTTCTCCTTCGTATCTAAAAATCTTTTAACTCTATATACTGGTGAATCTAAGTTAGCCTCTATGATCTTTTTGAGAAGTGTTTCTATATTCACTTCTCTGCCTTTTCGATAAATAGTAAGCTATCCCCTCGTATGAATAGATAGCTTATATTCAACTCTTTCTGAACCTTCACAACTACATTCATATGTACATCATATGATTGAAAGATTCCCTCTACAACGCTTCCATCTCTCAATTTTACTCTTACAATTTTATCTAACCAAGAGTTCAGATGATCATATGGCTTAGCCCTTTCTGACCCATTCATCTAAGATCACTTAATTTGTATTGTTAATAAAATATTTTAAATCTTTGCTAAAACTTCTTTCAGCTGATCAACCGAGAGAGTTGTAGAGACTATAGGTATTTTTTCTCTCTTAGCAATCTCTTTGGCCAACTCATCAATATTATCAAGATTTAAAAACACCACTATTTTTGGTTTGATTGGTGCTACTCTAATCACTACCATAGGACTCCTACCTGTGCTAACCCCTAAGAATATCATAGCTCTATCTGCAATGCCTCCATAGAGCAATGGAAAATCATCTAAAGGCATCTCTAGAATCACTCTAATACTATCCACAATAGTATATCCATAAACCATTTCATTCATATTCCCCGTATCAACTATAACCTTACCATCTATAGCCCTAATAAACTCTCTAATAGGTATCCCTTTTGAAAAATTCTTTCGCTCAAAATAATCTGAACTGCTAACGTTTATGATCTTCTTAAGAATCTCCCCTCCTTTCTTATGATCTATATTTATAAGAGCTTCGACAAAATTCTTTATAAAATTTATATTAGGATTTTTCCTTCTCCCATTCTCATAATCACTGAGCATAGATTGATTCATATCCATAGCTTCTGCTAATTCTTTCTGTTTGATTCCAAAAATTATCCTCCATTTCTTCAGAGTCTCCCCTACATTTGAACTGAACACAATATCCCCAACTATTACATTTTTCACATCTTCCAAGTTCATATTTTTATTATATTAGTGAAGTTTTTAAATCACAACTATCCTACCATCCTCTCTCCTTGATATATAATATAAATAAGTCTTAGACAGAAAATAATCAAAGAACACGTTTCCCAGATTCACATCTATTTTAAGTCTATTATTATCTAACAATGAATAGCTTATTATCCTATCTCCTGGCTGATAATACTTACTCTCTCTAATCTTCCATACACCATTACCGATAGGGAAAACCACAAATCCACCAGTATTCCTCCTATTTATAAAAGCTATAACAGTCTCTAAGAGGGTTAGTGATACTGTTTCCTTAACATCAAGAAGTAGGTGCCTTGGCACTACAACCTTAGTCTCTCTAGGGTCATACATTCTATTATCCTCCTCTAAATATTTCATAACATTTCCCATAAAATTTCCAGCTAATTTATAGAAAGATCTTGCCCTTAGAAATATATTATACTTCTCCTGCTGGTTTGGAGTGTATATATTTTTCCTGTAAATCTCTTCCTCAAACATGTAGTTTTTACAAGGGTAGAATATATTATTCTTTATAATCCCCCCATACCCTTTCTGCTCAGCCTCAACCAGTGCCCAAATAGTATCTACCGGCAAGTAATCTTTTCTAATAGACCACCCCTCTATTCTCCCATTCTGAAATACCATATATATTATATTAGCTCTACTCAAATTTATAGAATTAGTATCACTCATGAATATGGATTTCTCCAATCTATCCCATATCCCATAGATAGTTACATTATTCACATCTAATTTTATCGATGAAGGGCTATCATTTAGGGCCACTATCCCGTTTGATACGGATAATTTGAATTCTGGATCCGAAAATCTACCGTAAGGAGTAACCCCAAAGCTCTTTGGAATATTTTCCCATTTTAGAACGTATGTTTCAACTCTTTCACCCTTGTATTCAACCTCTTTCAATTCATCAATAAGCATTGAAAGGAAAAAAATATCTCTGAAACTTCCCGAATATGCATTTCTAATAATATTCTTTGCCAAAGTATAATCTGTGTGAAAGTTCTCATCGAGTACTTCTTCCAATAATTCATACATTTCCACAGGAGTCACCTCCAGCTCTCCGAACTTATAAATATCTTCACGGCCTCCCCATCAGGAGTAGCATATTTTTTCAAAAACTCTTCCAATTTCTTGAAGAAATTCTTAAAATTTGGATATATTACCATTCTATCTAGCAGCATTTCCACAATCTCAAGGATCTTCTTTTTACTCATCCCCCCTGCAAATAGATATGGTAATACATATTTTATTATATAGTAATTCAGTAGGATATTCCCTTTCCTATTCAGCAATAGAGCTAATTCAGGAAATTTCTCCCCAATTTTCTTCATCAGATCCTTGTATTTAGAATCTTTGAAAATAGAATTCATTTCATATCTGAATTCTTCAAAATCTTTGAATCCCATACGTTCTACTATTTCTGCATCAATCTCACGTTTGGAATTTATATACCTATCCATTACTTCCTTATCAAAACTCTGTCTCTTAGCTAATTCTGACATTAGCTCTTCCATTTTCTGCTTGGATTTTGAATCTATATTAAACCCTCTGTTAATCTCTTTCTTCTCTATTTTTATTTCCTTACTAGGCTTCTTGAGCTGCTCTATTGTCATCTTAATTTGCTCAACCGTATCATCTCTTTAGCTCGGGATAGAAAATTCAGAACACTAGAGTGTTTACTACCTGCTAATATCATGTTAATAGCTTTTAACACATAATCATAGCTATAAGAAGGAGCAATCACGGCAACAGTATTATTGAATATACTTATGTAGCTCTCGGTAATAGATTCTATTGTTTCTCTTATGCTACCTTTCCTACCTATCAACCTACCCTTCATAACTCTAATTTTATTCTCGGTATTAAAGTAATCTTTCAAATCTAATATATATAATGAATAATCATCATTTTTTAGTATCATAGCCCGATCTATATCAAACCCTCTTGCTATAGCAATGAGTATCAGTCTTGCTACGTACATGTTATTAGATCTATATTTAACAACATTATCTCTAATCTCAACATCTATTTCAGCCCTATGTTTCAATAGATCTTTTATCTTTAAGAAGTATGGAACTCTAGATCTAGGTACTAAGATAGAATCATCCATTGTTTAAAATATCTTGGATTATTTTTAAATTAGTATCATCATTCTCTTCTGATTTTAGGATTTTTATATATTCTATCAATTCTGGATCTCTTGTCTCTTTTATTACTAATAGTATTGATCTCCTCAAATTTTCATCCCAATCGTAGAGCAATTCTTTATATAGATTCTTAACATCAGGATCAGAGATTATCTTTGATAGCACAAATATGGAAGTGTATTGATTAGGATGCTTGGGATTTTTAGCAATATCAATCAGTATCTCCTTGAATCTAGTAATTACCTGTGGGGTCGCATCTTTCAAAAAATCTATTGCCTCTGGATCTCTGTTTAGTATATTCATTTGATTTGTGGGATCTAATTTCATAAAAACAATCCTTTTCCACTTTCTATTATCGAGTTCTTCATAGAATTGCTCTATATTATAATTATTCCAGCTAAGTATTTTTATAACAGCTTCTAAAAAATCTTCAGAGGATATCCCTAGATTATAAGCATTCCTATTCAATTCTTTTTTAACCCATACAATAAATAGAGGTATGTTTGATATTTTTATATTATCATCGTAAAACGATCTGAATAGAGCATCTCTGAATTCTTCGAATATCATCAGATCATCTTGCATATTTGTTCTTTAATCATGTTAAGTTTTTTAAAAACAAGTGATAAGTTAAACATCGGTGATTTTATGGAATCTTTGCAAGAAATAGTCAAGTCTTTGGATATGCTGTTAGAGGAGAAAAATTTACCCAGAAATGTTAAATCTGGTATCACCACTGCTAAGGCAATACTAGAAGACAGATCTAAAGCTGAGAATATTAGAGCGAGTCTGGCCATATATGAATTGGATAAAGTGGTTAATGATATTAACATATCCCAACATTTCAGATTGAGATTGATGAATGTTATTGCAAAGTTGGAAGCAAAGACCAAATGAACCTATTTGAAGAGATTAAACGTAGAAATGTAGATCTTAGAATATCGAGAGAGGCAAAAGAGTTTTTAGAAAAGTGTAGTCAGGATGAGCTAGATTATATATTAAACGAGATTCGACGCAGGGATGTGAAGCTAATTGATAAGAATACAGTAGTAGAAATACTATCAACTAGAGTTGTGATTAAACAAGAGATTCGACCTGATGCCAAAGATATTGAATCTCGAATAGAGGTAGATAGAGACATAACTTACGATCCAAATATACATAACACCAGATCAACGGTCGACGATTTTATAGAATTGTACAGATCTAGATTCAGAGCCATATCCAAACTGTTCAACAGAAATCATGATGATAGAATAATTGATATACTAGATTTTATGGAGTTAACTGATAATAAGAATTTGAATAGAGATATAATGGTTATAGGGGTTGTTTTTCGTAAAGGAGTTTCAAAAAATGGCAACTTAGTTCTTGATTTAGAGATAGGATCTGAAGATCTGGAAAGATTTGGGATGAGGAAGTTTATCGTACCAAAAGATCATCCCGAATATTTGAATTATAAAAATACAATACTTGAAGATGATATTATAAAAGTATATGCAAAATGGAACGGAAACTTTGGAATAATCAGAGAAATTTCCTATCCAGATCTGAACAGCAATAATCCGATGCCTAATATAGAGGATGATTTTTATATTCTTTACATATCTGATCTACATTTTGGGAGTAAACATGTCAACATGAAGGCCATTAATAATTTTCTAAAATATATTAATGATCCCATGAATAGGATTGCTAGTAAGATTAAATATATTGTTATTGCTGGTGATAATGTAGAGGGCGTAGGTATATACCCAGGACAGGAAAAGGAATTGGATATACTTGATATAGAAAAACAGTATATTGAATTCAATAAATTTATAGAACAGATTCCTGAACATATAGAAGTAATCTTTATTCCAGGTAATCATGATGCTACTAGACGAAATGAACCCACAGAAATAATTCTTAAAGATCTGATATGGGTAGATAGTTATTCACTACCAAATCCAGTTTATGTTAAAATTCATGGAATCGAACATCTCATATATCATGGTACTTCATTAGATTCATACATAAATACTCTACCTGGAATGAGCTACTCTCGACCAGAACAGGCAGCTATAGAGATGGTACGTAGAAGGCATATGTCTTCTATTATAGAGGGTAATCCTGTAGCACCACTTAGAGAAGATTTTCTTGTGATTAGGAAAATGCCACATGTATTTAATATGGGTCACGTTCACAAAAAATTTGTAACTCATTTTAAGCCTTCATATATAGTTAATCCAGGAACATTTCAGAATCAAACCCCATTTCAGGAAAAAGTAGGATTAAATCCAGATATTGGATATGGTTGTCTGTTTAACCCTAAACAGAATCGATTCTATTGGATCCATTTCATATAAAAATATTTTGTTGGAAATTAAAATAACATGGGCCCGTAGTCGAGGGGTTAAGACGCCGCTCTTACACAGCGGAGATCCCAGGTTCGAATCCTGGCGGGCCCATTAATCTTTTTAAAGATTTCTACTGTAATTATATTATAAATATGTGATCACTCCTGTTGGAGTGAGATAGGGGAAAAAGTTATCATATTTGTGAAGTTTGATTTCACTTTTCGCGAATTTTTAGTACTTTTCTCTCTAAAACCCCCAAAAATTTTGCATGATCGCCAGTTTGACAAAAAATGGGGGGTGGTTTGAATTAATTTTTAATTCGTAAAAACCCCACGGGTCTGTAAGCTACCTAGAGGAATGTGAAGTTCGTAGTAGGGGAAATAGCAG
>JAUQPY010000023.1 GCA_030550115.1 Microcaldota archaeon | reverse complement strand
TCCCCTATCTCACTCCAACAGGAGTGATCACATATTTATAATATAATTACAGTAGAAATCTTTAAAAAGATTAATGGGCCCGCCAGGATTCGAACCTGGGATCTCCGCTGTGTGAGAGCGGCGTCTTAACCCCTCGACTACGGGCCCTTATTACTTTGTATTTCTGTATAACTTTAAAAATCTATTTAAAAACAATAACTTAATGAATAGTGTTTATGATTTTAATAAAGAAATCCGGAGAGTTCCGATCGATCTATACAACATGCTAGTCTATCAGAAACACATTAAACCTGATACTAATGCTGCAAATTGCCTTATGAAAATATGGGAAGAATATTTAAGTATGAATTTTCAAGAATTTAATCAGATACTAAAATCCATAGCTGAATATAAAACCCGCATGGATGGTATTGAAATGGGTGCTGATCTATTAGGAAAACCTCACATGGAAGGTATGTTTGATGTTAGACTCTATGCAAAAGTCAGAGAAAAATATTTTGAATTACTTAGAATCCCTATATCTTTTTTACCATCCGAAAAAAGCTTACTCATACATACTGTGCAAGGTTACAGATACTCATCCAAAGATAATATAAACACACTTAAAAAGTATTCAAAAAAGGATCTATCTTTTGTGAATATAGCATTAGAATTTATCAAATTTCTGTCTTCCAACAATTACAAACTCCTCTTTCAGCACCCAACCTATAATATATGGCATGCTCTGGAGATGGATAGAAGAAAGAGAGATCCAAATTCTACACAGCTTAGCATCTATGAATCTGTCATTAGAAAACTCATCAGAACACATTACAATCAATCCATTAGAAAAATAGTGGAATTATATAATATATTAGAGGAGTTGGATCATAAGTACTTGGATGTATTAGAGTATACATACTTGGTATACACAAAAAACACGTCTTACTATCATCCAACATACATATTAAGATCACATTCATATCATGATGAGACTACTCTATACGCATATTTCGCCTCCTTTGATTCTCTATCTCTCCGTCCAATATTGAAACTAGATGATTTATTGGTGAAGATCAAATTTATTATTCTCTAAGTGCCTCCACAGGTGAGATCCTAAATATATCTCTTGATCCTAATATTATAGGAGCAGTTACAGATACTAAATACAATATTATCATATTTATAACTATATCAGATATTTTGAAGTATACTGGAATGAAATTGTTTAGATATATCGCTAACAAGGAAGCTATGATAATAGCTAATACAATTCCAGCTATCACCAATATGGAGATCTGAAAGATTATCAGAATTATTATATCTCTATCACTTGCTCCAATGGTTTTCATCACAGCTATCTGTTTCCTTCTCTTTATCAATGAGGCTAGAATAGTATTTGTTATACCAAAGCTAGCGATAATACTAGCTACGAATGATAAAACAATACTTGCAAATGAGATTAGATCTAGAACAGTTCCTATTGTCTGTTTGATAAACTGAGAACTTATCACAGTTATATCTCTCCCTCCTCTTCTAAGTATCGATTTGATATTCTCGACAAGTTCATTTTCATCACAGTTCAGATTGAATCTACCTATCAGCGAATTAAATGTATTCCCAAATAATTCTCTTGCATCGCTCAAAGATATGAAAACTTGATCATCTGTAGATTGGAAAGTTGATTTTTCAAGAATGCCAATAACTCTGAATTGCTTACCATCAAGAGTAATGCTATCACCTATCTTTACATCGAGATTCTTCCATACTCGATATCCTATTACAATCATTCTTTTACTGTTCTCATCTATTCTTCTCCCCTCCATAACAGATATATATATTTCATTATCATTCAAGTATTCATCAGAACCCACCACAGATACAAAGCCTGTTCTGTTCTTGTAATTATATTCAGCTCTGGATACTATTGTAGGATATAACTCAGATATACATTCCAAAGATCTAACTGCTAGATAATCTTTCATATCAAAGAACTTTATTCCAGAGGCAGCTCCTCCCCCCTGAATAGCTATAGGTAGAATAACCAACTGATCTGGTTGAAATGTTAGCAGTTCTGAAAAGAAGAAATTCACACCACTCTGAGTTATTATTATTATGATTATAACTAGCAATGCTGCAATACTAACAGTAATCACAGTTAGTATGGATCTGGTTCTATCATTTATGTTGTATTTCAATGCAAGGTTCAAGAGCTTATTCATATCTTAGAGCCTCAGCAGGTTCTATGCTTCTAACAGCTCTTATTGGGAAATAACTGGTTGTAATAGTAGCAAGTATTAGCAGAGAAATTGATATTATTATATCAGAATTATAAAGCACAAATGGTAAATCTGTTAGAGAGATTATTGTGATTATAATTATTGTAGGTATAACTCCTAGCAATATTAGAGATAGTGAAATCCCTATGATCAGAATAGCTTGGAAACTATTATTGGCACCTAATACTTTGAGAGTGGCTAGCTGTTTGTATCTCTCTGATATGAATATGTACAAGTTATTAGTCAGATTTATCAAACTCACTACAACAGAGATACTTGCTATAGCTAGGAAGAAAAATCTTATTGCATCTATGAGAATGGAGATTTGAGCAGATACAGATGATCCAGATAGTAATGAATAATCTCTATCTTCTGGATCTCTTATTTTCCTCGATCTATCTAGTATTTGATATATCTGATCTCTTATTTGAGATTCGTTATATGCAGAACTATCGAACTTAAGAGCCATCGAGTATACCCTGTTCTGATCCAGATTGGCAATTCTGATCAGATCGTCGTATATGAGAAATATTCCATTATCCAGATTGAATAGATTTGGACCAACTTTCTTGAATATTCCGGCAATTCTAAACGATCTGTTATTTATTCTGATCGATTCACCAATTCTTAAATCATATCGATCTGCTATTCCCCCACCTACTAGAACTTCTCCTGAACTCAACTCAGGTTTACCTTCCTGTAATTCCGCTGTTTCAAATAGTAGATCCAGTCCACTCTCCTCTATAGCAAATATCTGTAATCTAAACTCATCTTTACGAGTATTGATAATTGCATCATATCCTGTTGCCTTATAGATATTTTTAATTCCTGGAATATTTGAGATCTCCCTAAGATCCGATTCTTTAAATCCTTCTGATACTAGACCTGTTCTCAGAGCTCTCTGTAGGAATATCGGATTATCTACGGCTAGGGGTATTATTAATATTATATCTGATGAGAGTCTATTCAGATTATTAATAAGAATCTCCTTTGCTGCATTTCCAAAACCCAATATCCCTAAGAAAAACAACGATGATACAAATACGGATAAAACAACTAAACCAGATCTGAGTTTATTATAGAACAAGAATTTAGCAATCAACTTAAATATCATGTTTCTCTATCAGAGTTTTATTAGATATTGTATAGATCTTCTGAGCCCTTCTTGCTATATTATAATCATGTGTAACTAATATTATGGTATTTCCTTCACTATGCAATTCTTGAAAGATCTTTAGAACCTCTTCAGAACTATCAGGATCGAGATTTCCCGTAGGCTCGTCTGCAAATAGTATCTTTGGTCTGTTAATAAGGGCTCTTGCAATTGCAACTCTCTGTTTCTGACCTCCACTTAGCTGAGATGGATAGAAATTCAATCGCTCCCCCAGCCCCAAACGTTTCATAAGCGATACAGCATAACCATTATCTTTATATCCGCTGAATACATATGGCAATGTAACATTCTCCAGAGCAGTTAACTCTGGAATTAGATTGAATTGTTGGAACACGAAACCTATTTTCTTAGCTCTTATTTTAGATATCTCCTGATCATTTAGAGAAGATATATCCTGTCCATCAATATATACTTTACCTTCAGAGGGTTTATCTAGTGTAGCCATTATATTTAGGAGAGTGGTCTTTCCAGATCCACTGGGAGCCACTATTGATATAAAATCATTTTTTCGCACTACCAAGTTTACATTTCTGAATATCCATAGTATATTATCCCCATCCATGTAGTATTTTCCTACAGATTTCAGTTCTAATACTACTTCCTTATCCATTTTCTATAAGCTAAATAGATTATAACCAGTATTAATATAGCTCCAACTACAAAAATTACCGGACTGGTTTGAGGTTCTTTACTGATTGTTTTAGAAGCAACAATCTCAAAATTATAATTCTGTTCATACTGATTGCCTGCACTATCTCTATAATACACTGAAACACTCAATCTATTCAAACCTTCTTTAGGGATTATTGTAAATCTCTCTGATGCATAATCGTTAGTTATGATCTCACCTACAAATCTCTGAGAGGTTAATACCTTTGCATCTTCACTATCTAATCTAATCCTTACTCCCTGGATATTATAGCTCTCGACATTTCCGATCACAACATTTATAGTATTTTGAGTATCTGCTATCAAATTATTATAATCTAAATAGACATCTAAATTAGCTCTATTAAATATTCTAATAGGTAATAATAGAGTTATGGATCTTGTGGCACCATTTGATATGTATGTTATAGTGAATTCATTAGGAATAACTCCAGTAGTTCCACTATAGAATGTATCCACATCAAGCTGTATAATTGAACCATTTCTTAGCTCTGGAATATTAAGATAGTTGGGTTTTATAAATTGTATTGGGCCTCTAGAGTATATCTTAACATCTCTTAATTCATCACTACCCTCATATTTTACAACTAACTTCAATCTATCCAAATTATTCTCCAGATTCCCTATTTGCTCTATTTTTATATTAGAAGGGCTCTGTTCCACATTTATCTTAAACACAAATGCATCTGTATATCTATTATTCAGTGATGTTTCATATGATACTTCAATAGGAAAATCTATATCTCCAGTTCTATTCTTACCTATTATGTATTCAAATCTTAGATTTGAACAATTGAATAAGTTCTCTATATAATATTCAGATACTAAATATAACCCTCTGATTCTGATATTTTTCACATTGGCATTAGTGCATATTTGGAGCTCACTCTCTCCTCTGTCAAATAAGACTTTATCTTTTATCTCCAATCTCAATTCTCTTTTTGTTTCAACTCTTATCGGTACAGAGCCAAAACTATTCACTATCCTTCCCGATTGTTTTTCTGTATCTAGAAATCCATTCAGCTTGATATCTAATATATAAACCCCTTCATTCAGGTTAGATGGTATGTTAATAGACAACACTCTACTAAATCTCTGGGGAACCCCATTTTGCAATTCAAATGTGCCTATATTCGCTGTATAGGTTCCAAATGAAGTGGTACCTTCAATAATAGCTTGACTTAATCTCTTTGGAGGGTCTGTTGTTGAGCTATATAGAATCACTCCATTTACTGTTATAACGGCAGTATCACCAGGTCGGTATATTACCTTATCGCTAGAAATTGTTTCTATATAAATTCCGCTTGTGAATACTATGAGAAGAATCATAGGAATGTAGATCATGCTGTTATTAGGGCCTATAATCTATTTAAAATTATATCGTTGCGTAAATCTGTTTAATATCCCCTCCAATATTTACTTTTTAAGTATCATCCACAACCCCTTAACCCCTACATTATCCACTGGTAAATCTGTTACCACTATTCCATTTTCATCAGATTGGAATTCTTTGTCCAGAATTCTAACT
>JAUQPY010000006.1 GCA_030550115.1 Microcaldota archaeon | reverse complement strand
CAGCTTGGGGGTATCTATGCTATAAACGGTATTATTAGCATCCTCCAAGGTTTCTAATACTATCTCAAAATCTCTCTTGTTGTATCTATTATACTCTTCTCTAATGTACTCACTAAGATATTTTCTAACTATTTTATCTTTGACTCTGGAGAAATCTCTAGACGATTTTAATTGGTTTAATTTGTATCTGATTATGTGTTCTAGATTTAAGAAGGATCTAAATACATATTCATTAGTTGTACTATTTTTATTTAGATATAAAAAATTTGGTAAGTTCTCATCTATTGCCTGTATTAATTGCTTTTCGTATTCGATTCTAGTATGTTCAAGATATGCATATAAGCTAGCATTTCTTAAGATAGATTTATTATCGATTCTAGCAAATGCATCAATAGGTAATGATTGGAGTAAAATGGATGTGATTGCCCTCTTAACCAACAGCTTATCCTTATCTAAAATTCTCATTTCATCAATAGTTTTTTCAAAAACTATTTTCGAATTACTTGTGAATATATTCTTCAAGAATCCCTGAATTTCCTTATCATCTAGGTCGATATCCCCTAATCCAATATACTTTCTAGGTTTGCCGGATAAGTGTATAGATTTTAGAACTAATGCTAAAAATTTAATAATATGTCTGTTTTTTTGAAATATTGAAGAGTATCTGTCATGAATAAGTTCTATCACTTCTGGCAAAAATGGATAACTCTCTTGAAATTGTTGTAGGTATGTCCCATATTGTTTACTATCCAATGCTCCACTCTTTTTAAAATAATCAACAATCAGTTTGACCTGTTCATCAATATCACTCTGTGAATAATCTCCAAACAGACTCTTTCTAATTATTCTATATGGCTCGTATTTATTATAATCTGATGCCAGAGCAATAGTTGAGATATATCTTTTAAGTCTATGCTCCATATCTCTGATAAATGTCCTAACATTATCCGAAGATTTATAATCATCTTCGTCTGGTAAAGTTATCAATATATATAAATTTCTGTTAGATTCTGAGATCTCTATCAGATTTCTTATGAAAGTAATAACCTGAGATGCATAATGACCTGCTATCTCAGGACTCTTGGAAGATATCTCTTCAACTAACTCATCCACGAGATATATTGTAGGAGTAGTTATGTTATTTATAATATCTTCTAGTTTCTCTTTGCTTGGTACGTTTTTTGAAGGAGAATAGTTGTTTGTGATTTCATATTCAAAATTTTCCCAAATAGTTAGATCATTTTGATTACCACTATAAGCTATTACTCTCCATCCTTTTGAAATGGCATAATGATAGAAATAAATTAGTGTATGGGTCTTCCCTCCTCCAAAGCCAGCTTTTATAACTTTGACATTTCTTTTTGGATAATTATCGGTCGGTTTTTCCAACTTTTCAAGATCTTCTTTTATATGTTTAATCAACTCTGTCTCATAAGTTTTTTTCAGGAATTTTTTACTATCAAGTAAGAAATCATTTCTCCTATGGATCAGATCCCTCATATCTAAGGCGGCATTCTTATCATCAGATCTAAGAATTCTATCTATACTCTCTAGATCTATGTCAATTATCTCTCTGAAATTCTTGATGCTGCTCATATTTATATGATATTTAAGAGAAATTTTTAAATTAACTATATCAATAAAGGTTCAACAAATTATACAAACCTTTAGAATCTTTTCTCTCTTGTTCATCTTTGGATTTTTCCATTAAGATCTCTAGAAATTTCTTGATTTGGAATAATAGTTTCTGATTGACAGGATTCTTAAGCTGATTCATAATCTCCTCTATTTTTGAATAGTCTTGATCTTTGTTAAGATTATATAATATATAATATAAATCAACTATTTTGAAATCTTGAATATTTTTGAAATTCGTATTTTCTACGGCTTGTTTTATATCACTACTATCCTTCTTAAGTATTTTGATTTTTTTGGTTTTATCTTTCTCTTTTCTTTGGAATATTTTGAATTTTTTTGATCTGCTGCTTATATATTCATCTAACTCTGATGGATTTATGTTATATTTACGTATTAGATCATCATAATCAAATATACTATCTGTTCGACCAGATATTTTTAGGATTATATAAAATTTACTAATTCCATCTATGTCTTCAGGCACATATAGATTCAATATTTCATTAATCAACTTATTAACATAATTTCCAAGATGTGTTGGTTCTATTTCTGAGTCTTTATCCTGGTTTAAATCTATAACTTTCATGTATTTGCTATATTCTTTAATAAATAGATTTCTAACATATGTTATCAACTCATCATATGGCATCGATAAGTTGTTTATATTATTTTTAATATGATTCAAAGCACTTTCATAAATTCTATTTATATACCCCAGTTTTTCTTTAGGTCCGGATTTCTTTAGAAAAAGGAATGTAGAACTATTCAGAAGATTCGCCATCTGTGCATTTTTTCTTATTTCCCTCTCTGTTCTTACTACTTTTACGTCATTTACTATATAATCAGTATGCTTAGATATTGCTTTGATTACAGCATTCCAACCTTTCTCTTTCTTATATGAATACATTAAAACTAATCCAGATTCATGTTTTGTTACTCTATCTAATTCTTTCATAGCATCTATGAACATACGTTCGTATCTTTTTTCTGAATCATGATATCTATATGGGTTATGAACAAGCTCCTGATCAGTAGGGATTAGCGTATCTACAAATAATAGGTCATAATATGAACCTACTCCCTTTAGACTCCTCTTTAACCATACGTAAAAGAAGTTACTCAGATCAAAATACTTAATCATATCGTAATATGGAGGATCTGTAACAATAAGATCGAAATATTCTGTTTGATATTCTAAATTCAAAGCATTCTGTTTTGATATCTCTATTCTTATTTGATTATTAGTAATACCATTGTAGTTATCTCCGATCTCATCAACAATCTTTTCTAAAGCCTTCACCATAGAATTTTTAGCATTTCTCCAAGAACCTGTTATAGACGCAATAGGATTTAATTCGGCATAATCCCACACCATATGAATCGCTTGAAGATATGTAATGTGATTTGTAATAAGAAATTGGTTATGCCAACTAACGTGCTTGTTATTATACTCCAGTATTTTATCAAGTATAAAAGCTAAATACAAGCTAATCACTTCAGCAAGTTCTGTATTATAACCAGATAATATCATCTCTCTATAAGCTCTGTTTATATGATCTGCAATTATCAGAGAGGATAATAGTTGCCTTGAATTGAATAATTCCCCCCATTTCTTTACATAATATCCTCTCCCTGAGACAAGATCAGGTAAATCTGTGGGCATGGGTTCATCAGGAATTCCACTTATACCCATCTCATTTATCCATTTCTGATTTATTGTATTTAGATCTCTTTTTGCCAATTCGTATCTTTCTCTATCCTCTTGAGTAGCGGGTCTAAATGAAATATTATTATCTTTATCTTTGATTATAACTATCTCCAATCTATCCTTAACCAAACCATTATTGAACATTTCTATCAATTCGTCTCTCTTACCTGTATATTTACACTTTGGACATTTAAATACATCACGCTCTACTGTTGAATGTTGTTGAAAATCATCGGGAGTTTTAGTTACTATTTGTATTCTGTCATCTTTGTATTCAAATCCTACTATCTTATCTTTAGATTTTTCTAGAATGTTGGTTTTATAGAGAGGAATCTGTGACCCACAGTAAGGACATTTAACTTGGTAATGGAAGATATATGCTATAGAATCTGGAGAGTAATATTTTTCCAAGTCTTTCTGCAACCTTTCATAGATCATGTTCGCCCATCTTTCCACTTCCCTAATCAATCTTCTACCGTACTTGTACGGATACTCCACAGTAGCCTTTGTAATCAGAACTGCTACGGGATTCAGATCTGAAGCATGAATCTCTAGTTTATAATCCTTTTTTAGTAATAATGCTGCATATGGGATAGAACCTCCACCACAAAAAGGATCTAAAATCCTTATTACTCGATTTTTATCTTGATTTTTAATAAAATCTGATATAGCTTTTTTTATTGCCTTTTTACTGGAGTCGATAGGTCTCCTACCCCAGTATCCATGAATTAATGAAATGATAAGCCCTCCTCTTTTTGATTCTCTATCTAATGATTCTACTTGATTACTACTATCTACATAGCTCATAGTCTTTTCTATTATTTTTTAATATTTAAAAATATTTTTGGGATCCATATTTGTCAGATATTCGAAAGGTAGGATATACTTTGTCCTTGGCTCCATTACAGTTTCCGGCCATATATTTTCTATCTTACTAGGATCTCTAATTTCATATAGGGTTTTGCTACCTGTATCAATTACATAGAGATAATAATTCTCCCCCAATCTCTTAGATTGATTATATTCGTTTTCAGTGATCTGTATTTTGGATGATGAGAATAGTCCCTTTACCTCTATGTACCTATAATTTCCATTAGCATCCTTTGAAACTATATCATATCCTAGATTCTGCTTTGAAACATCTTTAGGAAATCTTCCTTGTTCCTGTTCATGTTGAATTGCAATCTCCATAGCTATTCTTTCTACTTCTTCAACGTTTTTGGGATCTGATGGATCAGTATATTCTCCCAGATTAAACTCAACATCGTCTTCAGAGGAAATTACATAAACCACTCCCAAAAATCTAATTTTATACTGAAAGATATTTGTTGTATTTATGCCTTCTTTAATATTTTGTTTTATGGATAGAGTTAATTTTTCTATATCTCTTATTAATCTAGAAAATTTATCTTTTATAATGCTAACTTCCTCTTTTAACTCTGTTAGATACTTATTGGGAATTTTTGTCATCTCTTGATTCGCTATGTAAAACGCAACATGAAAATTCTTTTTAATATGATTAAAAATGCTGTTATAATTTTTTAATCGCTGATTGTCAAATCGATTGCTTAATAGTTCAATTATTTCCTGATGATCCAAAATTTTAACCACTCCTCTATTTGACACAAAGATAGGAATTAATAGTTTTTTCTTGATGCTCATATCCTCTGTCTGTTCATGATTAGAAGTAGAACTAATAAGTTCGTAGAAAAAGATATACCCATTTTCGAATTTTCTGTGTATTATAACTAAACCATCTAATAAATATTTTAAGTATTTCACTTCATCTTTCTCTAGCTCATCATATGTAAGGTATTCATCTTCACTATTTTCCTCGTGAGCCTGTTCGTTTCTAGGCTTTATTTTTTTTGCTAATTCATAATAGGCTCGGATATTCAGATCCTGTATGTTCAACCCATTCATATATCTCAATTTCTTTAGACACTCTACATCTAGAACAACATTTTCAGTCTTAGAAACTATGTCAACAAATTCTTTGTTATTGTAATACTGTGTTTTGATAGTATCCAGAATCTCGTCAATCTTATATTCGTATTCGCTATAACTCTCGAGAATTGCGGGTATGTACACCTCTCTATATAATCTATTGATTATATCACTTGGAAGAGAGCCTAAAATATTATCTATATTATAGTCCCCAAGAGTGTTTTTTATATCTATTAATTTTCTCAATAGTATAGACAATATCTTATTATCAATTGTATTATTTGATATAAGATTATATACAGTCACATTATTTTTCTGTCCAATTCTGTATACTCTACCTACTCTCTGTTCTATAACATTAGGATTCCATGGAAGGTCGTAGTTGACAATGATGTTGCAGAATTGTAAATTCAGGCCCTCACTCATTGCATCGGTAGCAATCATTATATTAACAGAGGTTTTGAATTGCTCAATTGCTTCTATTCTTTCTTTAAGACTCATATCTCCTGTATATTTAACTACTCTATACCCTAATTTTTCTAACTTTTGATTCAAGTATTTTACAGTATCTATATACTCTGTAAATATAATTAGTTTATCATTACTATGTTTTTGTAAGACTCTCTTATTTAATTCCTCAAATTTTGAATCTTTCTCTATTCTATTCAACATTTCCAACATATCTTCTATTATCTCATTTTCCCAATCTTGATAAGTATCTGTTGCTATTTCATCTTCAAAAAAATCTTCAAAATCTTCTTCATTGTATTTTTCAGATCTCAAATGTTTTCTTCTCTTCAGAGA
>JAUQPY010000029.1 GCA_030550115.1 Microcaldota archaeon | reverse complement strand
TAAGCTACCTAGAGGAATGTGAAGTTCACTATCGTTAGCTTCTCTGGTGTACTTTTTCACGTCTGTAAGCTACCTAGAGGAATGTGAAGCCTCCTGTACCTCCACCTCCTACCAATTGATCAGTTAGTCTGTAAGCTACCTAGAGGAATGTGAAGTTCTAATTCTCGTATTGCTTCCTCTTCACTCATTGAGTCTGTAAGCTACCTAGAGGAATGTGAAGAGCTTGTTCCTAAACGGGATGATAAGACATAAGGAGTCTGTAAGCTACCTAGAGGAATGTGAAGAAGGTGTACACAATATATAATAGCGATGGAGAAATAGTCTGTAAGCTACCTAGAGGAATGTGAAGGGGAGAAAGGATTATACAGTGGTAAAAGGGGAGGGAGTCTGTAAGCTACCTAGAGGAATGTGAAGTTACAATTGTTTTTACATACTTATCCACAACCTTTTTGTCTGTAAGCTACCTAGAGGAATGTGAAGTTACAATTGTTTTTACATACTTATCCACAACCTTTTTGTCTGTAAGCTACCTAGAGGAATGTGAAGGCGCTAATAAGAGGGGACCTGCGCTGATAGAGGGGTCTGTAAGCTACCTAGAGGAATGTGAAGAAACTGGGGGGTGCAAGATTAAAAAACAAATCTTCAGTCTGTAAGCTACCTAGAGGAATGTGAAGTGTAATATACTTTTCCTCCTTCGCTCTCCACAGTGTTGTCTGTAAGCTACCTAGAGGAATGTGAAGTTAGAGCTAGAAGCAGCGGGATACAATGTGAAAGAGGTCTGTAAGCTACCTAGAGGAATGTGAAGGCTCAATAGCTACATCAGTAATAACATCACCAGCAGGTCTGTAAGCTACCTAGAGGAATGTGAAGCATAATCCCTATAATCATTCTTTGGAAGAGATAAGGAGTCTGTAAGCTACCTAGAGGAATGTAAAGTAAATAAGTAACAAAAAGTGAGAATGAGTTTAATAAGTCTGTAAGCTACCTAGAGGAATGTGAAGAGAGCTATGTTGTATAGGGTGATAGGGAGAGTTACTAGTCTGTAAGCTACCTAGAGGAATGTGAAGGTTATATCGAAATGACTTTGTATTCTAGTTACATTGGTCTGTAAGCTACCTAGAGGAATGTGAAGGGTTGTTTATAATATAATTTCGTCTTCATTATGATTTATTTTGATAACAATATATTTCACGTTATCTTCAAATACATAAAATACTATTTTATCGTTAGAGTTTTTTATTGAAGTTCTTATTTGCATCTCTAATTCTTTAAACTTTCCTTCACTCAAATTTCCATAAAATACAGATTTCTGAATTCTATTTAAGTATCTGCTAGCGATCTGTCTAACTTTTCTAGCATTATTTTCATAATTTTCATCAGTAGTGTCCATATCATAAGCCATTATAATAAACAACTTTACCACCAAATTCTCAAAGATTTATATTTTTTATCTTTCAATAGATCTTTAATTAATTTATAAATCTCTAATTCAACTAGTTTGTCAAAACTAACTTTCCTTTTCAGAGCTCTATGCATAATCGTATTTTCTAACATATTTACCCATTCTTTCATAACTATATTTCTCCCATTCTGATTTAAATACATCCCATTAGTATTAGAATCAAAATCAAAATGCAATTCTGGATTTAGCTTTTTATTGTTTATAAGGCTTATCGTCAGAGCTTCAGAAAAGATAGGCTTGAATACTTCAGATATATCCAATGCTAATGAAAATCTATTCCTTTCAGTATTTGCATGTAAAAAGGATATACCTGGATGTAGTGCACTTCTCATAATATGTTTTATTGTTAATGCGTAGGTCAGTGAGTTTAAGAAAGATATTAAAGCATTAGTAGAATCTTTAGGAGGATTTCTATTTCTTCCATCAAACTCCCAATCGATCCAATTTTTCATTGAATCATAGAAGGTTTTTCTCGCATTTCCCTCAAATCCCATTAATTCTTCATTATTTTTCGCTGAATCTAATTTATAGTAGTAATCTTTCAATTTATTCTTCAATTCTGGATCACGCTTATAGGAGATTCTAGCTAAATTATATATAGCTCCTCTAACAAATTCTTTAGCTAGCCTTAATGAGTAACTTTGATTTATTGCTGCTTGGACTTGATTTATTATTAATTCTCCTGAAAACATATGTTCTTTTGGAATAAAACTTCCTTTGTACCAACCATAATAATCAAAAATGTGTACAACCAATCCCTTTTCACCTATGTATTCAAAGAAATCTATGTTAAAATCCACTCTTCCAAATACATACATTTCTTCCAAATTCTCTATGGGTAGATACTTCTTTTCTTTATCATTAATAAAACATATTGTATTGTTTTCTCGTTTTAATCTACCTGCGGAGACTATTATTATTTTTCTTCCTTTTGACATTTTTCCTTACTTCACCTGCCCAACACAATTCAAAGTAAGCACATTGTCCACAATATGACTTCGGTTCTATAGGAGGGGGAATCTCCATTTTACTTATATTCTGTATCTCTTCTAACATTTCCTGAATAATTTTTTCATCTTGCTCTGTAAGGTAAACATTTATTTTTCGTCTCTTCTCCGGGTAATGCAATATCCCATATTTTATATCTACCCCTCTTCTTTTTAGAACATATAGATAATATTTTACCTGCCAGCTCTGTTCTTCTACTAGAGTATCTGTTTTTTTAACTTCATGAACTACCACTCCTTCAGTGTTGGTTAGAAAATCTGTTCTAATGAAATCTTGACTATACTCGTCTTCGTCTTTGTATCTAACATAATATTGTTGATCTATAATTCTACCTAAGGCTACCAGATCACTTCGTGATTCCATTCTAAGACCTTTAATATAAAACCATAATTTTCTTTTACATATATTTAGATACTGTATCAATAATCCACCTATCTCTAAGCTTTTCATATCATTATAGGATCTTTAGAATCATCTTCATCTGCCAATACCAAACCTTTACCCTTACCGTCATATTTTGCGTTTATAATTTTAATTTCATATTTTTTAAGAAGTGAAATAATCCTATTTTTTATATCATTAGGTATTACTTCCTTCCCATCTAATTCTTCTCTTAAAACACTCTCAGTATCTTGTATCATATCTCGCTTTATAACATATCTATGAACAGAGATTTCATAATCAGAGATTATGTTAAAAATACTATCTTCTTTATTTTTCTCAATTGCATCTTTTATATCATTTATAAGTTCTTTTACTAGAGATCTAGGTATCACTCTTTCAGTTAAAACAGGTCTAAATATATTTTGCGCATCATCTCGGTCTAACGCACCCCCACCACTTCTAATATATTCTATAGATTCCTCAATCTGAAGATAATAATTCTCATAAGTCCATTTAATCTCCTTGCTCTTTTTAGTATTATTATTTTCACTGTAAGTTTTATAGAATTTTTTTACCAATTTAAGTTTATTCTCAAAACTTATTGGGGAGCCTAAAAATTCACTAGAGTTCTCTTTTAGAAAATCTATAATATTAGCAATAATAGACCCATAAGGTCTATACAACCAGCGTATATTTTTAGTATTTTCAGGTAAAATTATGAATATGTTTGGTTGTTTCTGCTGAAAGTCTCTATCAGACTCCTTGAATACTTTATGTCGATTAATTCTTCCCATCCTTTGAATTAAATTCTCTATAGGAGCAACTTCTGTGAATAGAATATCTGCATCTATATCTAATGATGCTTCAACTACTTGTGTGGTTATTGCAATAATTCTATTCCCATCAGTTTTATTTTCACTCTGTTCAGATCTATTGTTCATACAATTAATTAAACTTTTTGACAACTCAGCTCTGTCTCTATTAGTATACCTACTATGCAATAGCATTTTTTTGAAATCTTTAAAATTGCTATCTCCTTCTAATTTTTCATATAGGCATTGAGCTCTCTTTACAGTATTCATAATTATTAAAAATCTTGATACTTTTCTTTCTTTAATAAGATTTAATATATGATCGCGTAATTTATTATATACATCATTTAAATAATCCTTCTCTTCATATTTTTTATCTTCTTGATCAGAATTATCTATCATTATGGTAGTTATATTGTGAATTTTACTACTATTGTTTAATGCGATTTTAAGATCTTCTAGATCATGATATTTATCTACTAACTTTGTTGTGTTTATTAGTAGAACTGCTTCCTTGGTTGTATCAATATCTTTAATATCTAGATCGTCACCTAATTCAATCACTTGAAAATCTTCTTCAATCAATCCTTTCAAATCTTCTATTTTCATAGGTATGGTAGCTGTCATAAACAAGAAATATCCACCCATATTTTTAACATCATATAACATGTTCAGTAAAATTCCTATTTGAGATGGTGTATATTGTTGTAATTCATCATTAACTAATAGCGCATTCTTTAGTAAGGAGTATACTGTCTCAAATCTAGGATATCTCAAAGCTGCTGGATAGATCTGATCTCCTGTAGCAAATAATATGGGTTTTACAAATTGTCTCCCAATTTCCTCAGTTTCTCTAAGTGTAAGAAGATACTCAGTATTAATGCCGTCCCAAATCATATCATCCATATCCGATTCTATAAATTGATATTTTGATAAGTAACTTGTTGAATGTATTAGATCTACTGAATCTTCGTATTTATATTTATCCTTAAATCTCCAATATAAAGCATCTATAGCAGATCTAATTGGTAAAGTATATATTATTTTATTAAGTCTCAACATACTAGCTAGATAGAAAGCGAATTCACTCTTTCCTACTCCTGTAGGGGCAATTAATATTACACCTCTTAATTTTATTTGATTTTTATCCACAAACTCTTGAATTATGTTGACTAACTTCTGCTGCCAAATTATACGATTATTAAATTGTTTTGAAATGTTTTGAGTCGATAGGTTAGATGGCTTTATATCTTGTATTACTTTTTGAATTGAATCTTGACCTAAGTTCTCTTCTGCCCAAGATGCTAAAGCATCAGCTCTCATTAATAATCCTAAAGGATAGATGTATTCATATTTTAATGTATAATCTGTACCTATCTGTTCTCTATACATAGAATAATCTACGTGATCATATAAGCTATAATAGATATTTAATTCACCTTTGAGCCTGAATATCATTCTAGATACATCTGGTAAATTATTTATTACTCTGGATAGAACAGCAGTATCTTTTACTAGAATATCATTAACATTATACTTTATAGATTTATCATCATTAACAGAATCAACAATCGATTGCAGAGTTAATTTTAACTTATCCAAGATTGTATCATCTATATATGTCTTCTCTTCTTCTTGAATATTTTTGTCATTGTTTTCTTGAACTAATCTGAGGAATCTTTGTTTTGTTGTAGTTAAATAGCTATTTCTAAAATGATGAAACACTACTGCTCTAGATACTGCTGCATATATCTTATACGGATCTATATCTCTATCTTGTATGTTTAGGCTTCTTATATAGTTAATAAAATTATTTTTATCTATCAATAGATATGAAATTAAAGCATGATCTATTCTTCTTGAATCTGATCTTATGTTTTTACTCAATATGTTCTGCATCACTGGATCAACTTTACCAATATCATGTAGTAAAGCTGCTAGTTCTACAATAATCTTTAGATATTGAGGAGGGTTACTTGAAAAATCCATATCCAACAATTTGCGGGCAATTCTATACACATCTTCTGTATGTTCTTTGAGAGTAATTTTTCTCCCTTCTTTAAGACTCTTTGCTAGTATTTCATCTTCCATTTTTATCACCTATATTACATTCAGATTATAGAGATATACTGGATTGGAATATTCAGCATCGTAAAACAGATTTTTATATTCAATAATTGTTTTAGCTTCTGAATTTGTAGGGATATAATCTACTAAAATTAATGAATTGATGTAAATGTTAGTTCTAGAACCATCATCTTGCGATATTTTGAATACTGCTGGAATACTTTGAACGTTCTTCTTCACTAATGCATCCTCATACTTAAGCTCTCTAGTATCGACCAACATTGCTGTATGTCTTGGACTAATTTTCAAATATTTAATAAAAGAGTAATTTTCTCTTCTCATTGGATCATTTAAAACAATAGGTTCATTACTGAATTTACTATCCAATCTCTCTAATTTAATAAATTTAAATTCTATTGCTGTTATTAAATCTTCTGCCCTACCAATATTCAGAGGACCTATATACCTATGTTCCTTGAAAATTCCCCTATCATCTATAATCTGCTTTAGTTCATCTTTTAATTTTCCACCCACATATATAATATTCATTACATTTCTTAGATTATAAACGGGTAAAGGGTCTATCATAGGAAAATCATATCCGCCATTTTTATTGGATCCTCTACTACTCTTGGTCCCCTGATGATCAGAACGCTTATCCTCCTCTCTATTACTCTGCTTAGCCGGATTTCTAAACCAGTAATTCTTATCAATTTCTACAATTTCATAAGAGGTGATTATACCTATCTTACTATATCTTAAAATTTCTAGAAATTTCTCTCTTCTCTCCTCTGATGTGTTCCATTGATTATAACCTATTAAATTCGCTATAAACCCTATTGCTGTTGATATTGGTAGAAAAGTATAGGTTATTCTATGAGTTACTGTTAGCGGCATTCTATAATTTGCTCTAGGCTGAAACGCAGAGATCCTTACAACTTCCTCCATGTTTAATCTCTATACAAATTCTATTACACCATCCTTACTATTTATTTTTACCTGTATCCTGTTGTTAGTATAAATTGGTGGATCTGATTTTTTATTCACAACTTTAAAGTCTAATAGTCTAACTCTAAGATTCTGTTTATAGTCCCCAAAATATATGTTCTTACTTGCAAACTTTTCTACATCATCTAAATTTACTACGTATTTATCACCGTCCTCTAAATTTGCATAAACCACATTATGCAATAATGGAGAAGGGATACTTACTTTATATACAAATGTTGCAATAGGTGTTAATGGTTCATTTTTCCCTCCTACATGATAGATAATTCCTTCTTGGATTGCTGTTAGAATATCATTTACTATTTTATTTATAAACTTATCTCTATTATCATCATCCTCAATCTGTGCAATCTGTTCTTGCTTTAATACACCTCTCCATTTATCTTCAATCTTACACAATCTATTCACATCAATAACTACACTCCATCTCAAGATACCTCTATGTTCTTCCTTTTGATATGGTGAAGGATTTGGATCTGCATTTGCATCTTTAGGATCTGCATTTGCATCTTTAGGCCTTTTAAGTAAATCATGATTTGTATTGAAAGATATCTCACCCAGATACCTGTTCAGAAATTCTCCATCAGTCATAGATACTGCTGCTTTTCTAGTGATCTGTTCTCCTTTTTGATTTGATTCTTTATCGCTTTCAGCTTGGTCTTTTCTAGTTTTAGATTTTTTTCTAGCAACCATAAAACCAAATGATAGCAATTCTTCAGTAATTTCTTCAATAGAGAACTGTACTACTCTATCTTCAATGGTTACTTTTGTTTCTTTCCATCCAAAACCTGTTTTTAGAGTATTCCATAGATAGTACCTCATTGCCTGTCTACTGATGTAGACAAAATCTCCTATTCTCTTTAGAACTAGGATGTTTCCCTGATTTTCAGATCTGTTTAGAGCTGGTACTTCTGGATATAGAACGGTTATACCAAGAGCCTGCATCTTCATTGCCCCTCACCTTGAGTAGAAGTATCAACAAGTTCACTATTTAACGCAACCAACAAATTGTATATAGATATTTTTAACACTTCAGCTTGTAATTCATCTTCAGGAGGTAACATATTAAGTAAATTTATCAATTCATATGTTTTTTCACCAGTAATAATCATTGCTCTTGATATTAGATAACCCACTCTCTCCCAGTTTTCTGTTCTAGCTGCTTCTAATAATTGATAACTAGAATTTTTTAGGACTTCTTTCAGCCATTCTTGATTTTTTAGACTATTGTAGAACCTACCTTGGGAAATTGGTCTTGTCTCCTTCATATTTTTACCACCCCCAGTATCAAGATCACGATATTCATATATCTGAAATACTATTTCTCTATATATTTTAATTAAATTTCTTATTAAATGTGGATTGTTTGTTTGTGAAGAGTTCTTCAAATAATCCTTAAGTTTTTCATAAATTAAATATTTCATCTTATTAAAGTTTTCATTTAATATACAATCCATAACAATTTCAATTAAACTTTCCTCCTTCACAGATTTAAGGGCTGTTATGAGTCTTGAGTTTGAGAGTAGATTTATCACTAAAGGGGATATATAAAATCTTTGTATATTATTATTTTCAACTTTATATACTTCAAATCCTAAGCTCACTAAATTTGAGAGCCTAAGAGCGATATGGATTGTTTTAGGTAAAGTTAGGATAGTGTTATTTGATAGTTTACTTAATCTCTCAAATTTTTCATTAAGATGGTATAGTAGTTTTAATGAATATGTAGTATTTATAAAGTATCTATACTTATATTTATTTTCTTCATCATCTATTCTAAAAGCAAGGTAAAAATGTGGTATTATTATTAAGTAGGTTAGATCTGAAATAGGGAATCTTTTATCCTGAGGCGATCTATTCCAATTTACGTAGGGTTTTGATCCTTCTCCTTTTATTTTTGGATCTATAAACTTAAACATCATGTAAGTTAAGTATCTATTACCCCCCCATTCCTCCTGTTTATAAGTATTATAAAATGGAATGTGAGTTAATACACATTTAGTCGTGTTTTTTCTATCTAAATACTTAGGGTTCGCTAGAGCTAGTAATTTTGTAAGGTAGTTATAGCTATTATTATAAGATTTATTTTTCTCTGAACTTAAATAATTTGGAAAATCTGCGCTATTACTTACGAAGCTTGCTCTAAACATGATCTTAAAGAGTTTAGCTACTTTCTTATTATAAATATCGATTGATTCATGATCAAAGATAATACTAGATCTTTTTATTATATTATCATAATCCTCATTTTTATATAATTTTAAAATAGAGATTATTTCATCGATCTTTTGTTTATTCCTATCAGAATGAATGAGAAAATTAATCCAATAATTAATCCACAATAATTTAATATAACGAGTTAAATTGATTATTACTCCACCGTCTTCTACAAACTCAATATTACTTTTATCTATTAAAAACTTTACATCTTCGTTTATAACCTTCTGTAATTGTTCTTTCAAATAATTATCTTCATCTTCGACCAATTTAGATAAGTATACTTTCTGATAGTTGTTTATATCATTAAATCTGTGATAGTTATATAATAACCCATAGATAGCAGCGTTTATAGCGAATTCTCCAGGCATCAATTTAACTATGATCTCATTATGTTCATTAATAGAACAACCAGGTTCATATGGTTTGAATTCCATAGATTTTTCTCTGGTATTTAGTGACTGTGAATTCATATAATATCACCACTTCTATTTAGTGAACTATTGATCAGTTTAACATATCCGAATCCCTGACCAGTCCTATCACCTATACCAAATCTAACTATAAAATTCAACATTTCAGGCCTAGCTCTAACCATGAACTTACCAGACCAACCTATCACTCTCCCACGATAGTGTTTTATCATCAATTTATTAGATCTAGATCCTAATACCTGGATATCTATTTCCCCGGTATATTCTCTGTTATAGATATGCTTATATCGATACAATAGGCTCTGAACAATCGCTGCTTTCCATTCTTCTCCATCCTCAGGAGTTAGATAAATCTCTTCTGGTCGTTTCTTGGGTCTATTAGCACTTTTATCAAATTTAGCTCTTGAAATCACAATAGGGGATTGGGATTTAAATATTGCCGTATCAGTAGTTATATAAGGGTCTTGCATAAGCCTAGTATAAAGGATTCTTATCTTACCCGCCTTAGACCAGAAATCATTATTCACCCCTTCTAATTTTCCAGATTTGCCCAACTCACTTAATCTATCTAGTACTGAGGACATTATCTTTCCATCAATTAAACTCAATTTAAGAGTAATGTATTTTATCTCAATTCTATTTTTGTTATCATTTTTATCGTTAGCAGAGGATCTATTTATTGGGGGTAACATTTCATTTCCCTTCCCGTTCGTATCTGCTTTCTGCAGAAAGTATGTGAAGTTGTACCTCTTTATATTTTTAGTATTTGTAATATCTGGGTTATTTATTAGATATTTAACAAAACTCATCATTGCTCCCCGAAAATCACTTGGGAGTTCAACCGGATTCTCCAACTCTATCTTGATATGCAACTTCACAATACCACCTCCCAAAAGATATTAAGATAAAAAATATTTAAATATTTAATTATAGGAAGCAAATTAATTCGGAAAATTTACTAATCACCAGCTATAGCTATGTATAGCTTACCATCAAAACCATTATATTGAAACTCAGCTAGAAGAGGTCTATTTGGATCCATTCTGATTTTTATATCCCCGCTTATATCATTCAACACTCTTAAGTAATTCACCATAACTTTGGATTCAAAACTCTCCATGATGTTTTGCTCACTAATATCTGAGGAGATATCTATGTTATACTTTGTTGAACCATATTCATCTTGAGCTTTGAATAGAATAGCTTCTGGAGATAGAGACACTGTAAGATATTGTCCTATTGATCCAGCATCCTCGATTATCTCAGAGAGTACTTCAGATGAGATCAAAAAGCTATTCTTAGGGTTATAATCCAGGTTTATTTTACTATATTCACTGATCTTTAGCTCTAATCCTTTCTTTCTCTTTGAGATTATCTGAAGTTTTAGAACGTTACCGCTTATTTCCATATCTATCTCTCCTGTATCTGGAAGCAATTTCTCCAAAATCCCCACATCCTCTATCTTGAAGATTGCTGTCTCCGCTTCAAAAGTTTTACTGAGTTCCATTAGAGCAACATTCGATGGGGATAGAGCTGATATAGTAATCTGATTGTCCTGTATTATAATTCCCGCCTCTTTAGATATTTTCTTTATCATCCTTAGAGCATTTTTCAGAGATTTTGGCTCTGTTATGCTTATCATGCTTTATTTACAATAAACAGTTTTTTAAAGCATTCATATTACATATTAAACCATATGAAAATAGGTTTGGAGATACATCAACGATTGATGTGGAAACTATTCTGTGACTGTAGTCCTGATGATCAGAGTGAAGAGTTCAGTATACGTAGGAAACTAAATCTCAGTAAATCTGAGATTGGGGATTTTGATGAAGCAGCAAGATTAGAGCTCCTAAAGGATAGAGAGTATATATATGTAGGCAATCGCAACAGCTGCTGTTTGGTAGAGTTGGATGAAGAACCTCCTCATATGCCCAATAGGATGGCTATAGAGGCTGCTGTGAGATTGGCAAAAACTTTCCATATGTACATTCCAAAGAGGATCAGATTCATGAGGAAAATTGTGGTTGATGGGAGTAATGTATCTGGTTTCCAGAGAAGCGGTGTGATTGGGTTGGATGGATATGTGGAGATCGATGGTAAGAGATATGGTATAGATAGTTTATGTCTCGAGGAGGAGAGTGCTGATCTGCTTGAGGATTCAGAATCCTACAGGAAGTATCATCTATCCAGATTAGGAATAGCTCTTCTAGAGATATCCACATCTCCGAACATTTCATCAGGACAGGAAGCCAAGAGAGTTGCAGAGTATATAGGTTTGATGTTGAGATTATCTGGATATGTGGCAAGGGGGATAGGTACTATAAGACAGGATCTAAATGTCAGTGTTGATGGGGGTAATAGAGTAGAAATAAAAGGGGCTCAGGAACTGGAGATGATACCTACCTGGATTGATAATGAGATAAAGCGTCAGCGGGATCTGATAAATCTGATAGCTCGATTGAAATCTTCTGGTCTATACGATTTACCAGAATTTCAACCTATTGATGTTACAGATAAGATTTTGAATAATCAGAAACTCAGTAAATTCCTGAAACAGGATTCCAGAGCATTATTACTCAGATATCCTGGGTATAGAGGTATTTTTTCCACACCAATAGGTCTGAGAAGATATGGTAGTGAATTATCAGATTATGGTAAGCTAGCTGGAGTGAAAGGAATGATACATAGTGATGAATCAGAAAAATATGATCTTAAACATCTTGGTGATCATGTAGGTAGTGATGGATGGGTAATGGTTATAGACAGGCCTGATAGGGCAATTCAAGCTCTGAATTATATTTACAGAAGATCTAAAATGGATTATGTTCCCAAGGAGACTAGAAAGGCTCTAAAAGATGGTTCCACAGAGTTCATGAGACCATTGCCAGGAGCTGCTAGAATGTATCCAGAGACTGATATTCCACTGATCGACATTCCAGATGGTCTAAGTCCACTACCTACACCTCAGGAGATCATATCTGAGCTTAGTAGAGAATTGAATCGTGAGCTTGCAAATAGGATAGTATGGAATAGAAGATTCCAACTATATCAAGATCTGAAGAATAAGGTTGATCCTAAGGTTGTAGCTATTACTCTGGAAGACACGTTAGTATCGATACGTAGAGAGATGGGTAGGGAACCTGATGACTCTCAAATAAGATATGCCTTAGAACTCTATAGGCAAAATAGGATAACTAAAAGAGCTATAAAGGAAGTAATTCGAAGGTTGATGGAATCCAAACCAATAGATGATCTGTATAGGTTCAGCAAAGATAGAGTAGAGGAGTTGTTAAAAATACATACCAAGGAAGAGATTGTGAGAAAATATCCTCTAAATGTAGATCCAGAACAGCTATTTAACTCTTAAAGTATTCAAATTCATTATTATCCATAGAGCTTTTAAGAGCTAGTAGGAATATGTAATCTGATAGTCTATTCATGAATATCGAGATATTTGTAAAATTCGTTTCCCAAGCAACAATCTCTGTTTCTCTAACCAGAGCTCTAATATAATGCACAAGAGCAGATTTACCTTTAGGCTTAACGAACTTCTCCAGCTTTACACCAATACTAGTTTCCAGGGATTCTATTTTCCTGTCCAATAGCTCTATCATATGCCTATCTATATCTTTCTCATAAGCAAGATTGTTTAGTAAATTTTTCAAAAGCTCCTGTAATTCATCCATTTCATCATATAAAATCATTGATTTTACATATCCAATAATCGATACAAGTTCATCGATTTTACCTATCAATTTTATAGTTGGATCTGTTTTCCTAACTCTTCTATTCATGATAGATGTAAATCCCGAATCTCCGGTTCTGGTGGTTATACTGTCCATATGGATTGTATACGGAACAAAACTTTAAATTAGTATCTGATCAATTTGCTAATATCTGTATCCGCATTCTTTATAGTCTCATCCTCAAACCCTCCTCTAAATACGTATTTTACATTTACTAATAAATCATATAATAGATCCAGATTTTTAAAGATCAATGATGAGGATATGTATGAATATCTGATCAACTCACCTATCAATCCTAGAATATATTTGAAATTTAAATTCCCATCTTTGCGAATATCAAACAGATCATCTAAGAGATTTGATGTGATGATCAGAGCCTCCAATCTCCGATCATGCATTTTTACTATATTATTCGAAATGAATTTATATATTGCTTTTGATAGTAGTATTGAACTGTGAACCGTTCTGTTCCTATTCCAATCCAGATCTGCCTTGAACAATTCAAAAACTCCACAATAACCCAATTCAAGATACTTCTTTATATAAACTCTAGTACTATTGAACAGTGCTTTTCTCAGCTTTGGATCTCTCTCCTGAACAATCCTCTCAACTATCTCATCAGCTCTTCCCAGATCCATTACAAAATCCACTAATCTATATCTCTGTTCCTGGCTGATGGGTTGGATACGATCTATTATATTAGCTAATGTCTCTCCACTTCTCATATATTTATAGAGCTTTATTGACATCATGTTATTCGTCTATCCAATTCGTATATAATAGCAGCTACGTATTTGTATGGATCTATATTAGGCCATAATTTTCTCTGTGTCGTATATAGCTCGTATATTATCTGTCCCTGAGATTGCCCAAATATATCTATGAACATATCTCTGACATTTTCCCCGTATCTCTTCTGTAAATCCACAACCATATCCAAATAATACTTATCTTCTATTGTTCTAATCCCATTTGCAACCATTCTAGCTACTCTTAATATCTCCTGTTTCTGTTCAGATCTCCCGAACAACTCTCCATAATCCTTTCTCTGTGAATTATCTGTTTGAGTAGACGTGGTGGTATCTTCTTTATCACCCTTCTCTAGAGGAGTAGTGTTCCTCCTTGCTCTTTCCTCTATAAACCTATTAGCCCCCTCATCAAGCTCCTTATCCCAAGTACTCCTCCCCTGAATCAGTAATTCTAATTTCTTATAATCCTCAGAATCACTTAGAATTCTAGCTAACCATAGAATATATGGATTTCTAGCAAGAAAATCCAGATCCTCTTCTATCTGTTTATATATATCCTCACTATTATTTCTTGAAAACTCACGTATGTTTTGTAGCAATCTTGGAATTCTATAGGATTCTCTGTCGTATTGATCAATTAATAGACCTATTGGATGTTTAAGTGATCTCTCGGCAATCTCACTCAATCCAAAACCTGGATTATATCTCAAATTCTGCAGAGATCTAAGTTCCTTAGCCAATTCCTCCCTACCTAAGATATTAGCAACATCCTGAAGCTCATATAAGAAATAACCTATCATTTTTGGATTTATCATAACTAAACTCTTAAGGGTTTTCAGGTACTCTTTAGCTTTTCCCTCTAATGACTCTCTTAGTTCATCTGGAACATATGTACGGAGATCTGTTAGATTCCATCCTTCGAAACCAAGAGCTTTGGCAAATATATAAATACCTACTCCAGCAGCAAGATCGTTTTCACTATTTATCTTCTGATTATTTTCTATAGAAACCAATCCGGCATTAGCTCTCATAAGAGCGTCATATACTGCTACACGTTCATCTTGAGACAATCTGAATGGTTGATTCAGCAGATCTGCTAATGCTAAAATAGTTGAATAATCCCCCTTTCTAGCTAGATGCATTACTATTAAAGATATGCTTTCTATCATCTTTTTCGGATCAAAATCCCTATTGGATAACATTACATACATAAGATTTGCTATGTATCTATCTTTCTCCTCATCATCCTTCAAATCTTCAAAACTTACACTCTCCACGTATTTCTCCGCATCATCTAATCTCTTACCTAGCTGACTTGGAACATGACTATTAAATATAAAATCTAGAGCTGTTGATAGAGAACTGAATGGCTGAGTTCTCCTCTGCCAATACTTGTGTTCAAATTCCATAATTGTTGCCCTTAGCCATATTGGAATATCCTTTGAAGAAAGCAGCCCCTGTAATATATATTCAGCCTCTCTGAAATTACCTCTCATAGTAGATACCATAGCTCTCTGAAAATCTACCACAGCACTTATCGGATTGTCATACTTCCAGTTGCTTGAGGGAGGGGTAAGAAGAAATCTGATCTCATCTATTGATTCAAGAAATCCCCCGAATACACCGGCAGCCCTCCTAAACCATTCCTCTCCAAAACCAATTATCCCTCCCAGAATACCTTCTCTAATGAATCTATCTCTAACTTCATCTGTTACTCCTAAAAAGTGCAGGAGACCCTCTTGGAAACTACCTTTTGAAAATGCTTCTTGGAGAGGGGTGATAGACATTGCTATAAAGAAATCTAGAAATCCACTAAATGTTGGCAGAGAAAGTCCAAATCTACCATCATTCCAACAGAGAATTCCCAAACATACTGCAGAGATCTTGGGATACACACTTCCTAATCGAAATCCCTCTAATCTAAATGCATTTGCATTCAATGATGCTTGTGAAGAGCCAACACTAGCGGCTATCTTACCCAACTCAGGTGTTTGAACACTCAATTCGGCTCTGAAACCCTCTTGACTATCATAACTTGGTCCCACCCCGATCTTCCTATCTCTTTTTTGAACAGCTACAAATACTCTAGAACCATTCTGCTCCTGCTCAACTCTGATTTCATATCTCTCTCTTAAGTCCTGTGCTCTAAAAAATTCTATAAAATTATTATCAATTACTGCATAGCGTACACCTGAACGTTCAATCACCTTAATCTTTTTAGAATCTTCCCTATCTCTATTAAATTCCTCTATACGTTTCAGTAGATCATCATCAAGTTTAAGAAGATCTCCTAATAATTGCTGTTCTACCTGTTTAGAATGCATATACCATCCCTACGACTATTGTGAATCTACTTTCCTCGCCTCGCTTTCCATATCTAATCTCTAAATTCAAATTAGAGTTTGCCCGATTATAGCTTGCTCTAGCACCAACATACCATACTATTAATTTTCCAGTTGCATATGCAGCAATCAGTGATAAAAATATGGCTTTATTTAGGAAGAATCCACATTCGCCGATTATCCCTATACTCCTATCAGAAAAAGATTTGTACACCTCTATAATCCTATCTGAGTCTCCGTATCTAACCTTTACCACCAATACCCCTGTTGATGTGTTATATGCTGCTCCGAAGAACCATTGCTGATTTTGAGCTGATGCGGAAAATAGTAATTTATTACTCTGATATAGAACACCTGCTGATGCCAACCATATTCCTATAGGTAAGGTGGCTCTAGCTGCAATCATTCTCTCACCATTTCCAAAACCCACCGCACCACTAAGCTCTACACTATCAACACTATAACCCCCTCCCAGTAAAATCCTCAAATCCTCAGGGGTCTGTGCAACTATTAGCTCTGCATAGTTTCTTCCCCAAAGGGCAATTGCACCAGTGAATGAACTGGCATCCTTGAAGAAATTGCTGTACATCCCAAAGATCTTTGGATCGACCTTGGACATTCTATAAGCCTGTAGAGCAAATCCATCTCTCTCCATAGCAGCACCCATGAACATCCTCTCCCCAGATGCAATATATGCGGCAAATACACTCATATCTCCTATTGTAGCCTTTGCAGCTCCATAAACACTAGATAATCCATCGAAGTTAGCATAACCCCCTTGTAATACTATCGTCCTAGTTCCGAAAGTTACCTCCATACCCAGACCATTACCTAAAATTCCCATACCACTAATAGAGTAATCTTTGGTTAGGTATTGTCCACCTAATAATACATTACCGTTGTAGAATCCTGCATATACCAGATTTGGAGCAGTAACATTCTGATTAGCAAAAGTTCCTGCAGCCAACTGATTACCATTCAATAGATATGCACCTATAGCCAACAGATCCTCCTCAGTTTTCACAACCCACCCTGATAGTTGTGGCATAGCGATTCCTATACTACCCACAACGCTACCACTATCACCGACTCTCACCTCTCCAATTGCATTAGCCAATCCTGGGATAACTACATCCATACCAAGTAACCAAGAATTATCCACTCTCCCTATTCTATACCAATTACCATCTATCTTTGCATATAGAATCCCCTCCATTTTACCATTCTCTCTCCTAAATACTACTCCTACATTTGCTCCCCTAAACTCTCTATCTAATTGGGCCTCTAATTCTACTTCTACTCTAGTAGGAGAGACTGTTCCTCTTAGTTCTTTGAGCATATCTATATTTCTAGCCAAAAATTGCAGCCTATCATCATCAATACTGGTTGCTATATATGATCTGGTTCCTCTGAGTTCTACTCTACCAGAACCTCTAGCACTACTCTCTGTAGCTTCATAGTATAGATTACCTCTAAGATCTAACCATTCTTGAGGTAGGGAGAAGAAATATCCAGCATTTGGATTGTATCTTGAGATTAGCTGCCCCATATTCAGTATCAATCCTTGTGTTAGCAGATTTAATTGAGGTTCTCTTAAGACTGGTGAGGCCCTAACATTACCTCGAGCTCCAAAGGTATTATCCGAAGGAATTCTTAGATCCTTCCCAGCTCTAACAAAATCTTCAATTATCTTTGCAACTTCCTCAACCTGATCAAATCTCAGTCCAGATGCAGCTGAAGTATATCGTCTTAATCTGCTTTCAAAATCACCAAATAATCCTGATCTGAGTCTAGGTTCAAGAGCTGCAGCATAGTTAGCGTATAATGATGCTACTATTCTAGGCAATTCTGAAGTGTAGTACCTAAATTGTTCCATTCTATTCAAACCCAGAGCTGTAGGGTTGTTCATAATTCCCAGGTTTACCTGTTCAACTGCTGATAGCATAGCTATCAGATTATCAAAAGAGGAGTTTGTTCTAATCATGAACGGTAAACCATATCTATAACTCAGATAATTATTCGAGAAATTCTGACCCAATACTCTCTCTAAGAACTGAGCCCCTTTAGTACTATTCAGGCTGAATTCCAAATAAGCATTATTCTCCACATAGCTCATTCCATCCATTCTCTTGATTGCTGGCCAAGCGTATTTAACAAAGTAATATCTTTCTAGTATATTCTTCTGTTCTAACTGATCTGCAGCTCTTGCTGATATATCTCTAATCTCCCTATGAGCGGATCTGTATGTATCACTACCAACAAATCTTATAGCTTCTCTAACATCATCTAGAGTTAGATTCCTATCTCCAGTAGTAGCTCTCAGTAGTACTAACAATAGAGCATCTCCGTACCTTGCTCTTAGAGTATCCAGATCACTCTCCTTAGCACTTTTGGAGGTTAATAGACTTCCCAGATCCCTTCTAGCTGCCATTATCTCTGCTAGAGATTTCGATCTAAGTTCCTCTAGCTGCTTACTATTTATACCTAAAGCCTCCATTAGAGATTTGGAGTACTTACCACCAGTAGCCCTATCCACCTCATCCAACCATTCTCCGAAAGTCCTTGAGTATAGAGTAGGATCGTTTACATAAATATCAATACCACTCAGTAGATATGCTCCTGTGTGTAAGAACCTTGCAGTCTCCTGTCTACTCATCTGGCTAGTAGACTGAGGTTTCTGTTCCTGCCTAGCAGGTTGTGGTGTAACTCTCTGCTCCTGTCTAGGATCTGTTTTTTGCTGTTCTGATGGTTGAGAAGGTTTATCTTTCTGTTTATTGTGTTGATATACAGAATTGCTAACATATACGATTGTTTCCACACTTCTAGCAGATTCTATAAGAGTCTTGAATCTTGCCTCTGATATTGAAGATTGAGAATTTCCAGATACAAGTAGATATCTCTTACCAGGCAATTCATAAACCATTCTCCCATCAGCTAGAGTATATTTATTATACATACTCACTGTGTAATCAGTTTTCTGATCTGTAACTACATATACATGCCCATCTACACTTATTTTCGCTCCAGGCTTGAGTTGTCTGCTATCTTTTAGTTCTACCCATTTCCCATTATCATAGACTTTCACACCTTTTTCATTTACAAATTCATCAGTTGGCTTTAGATATACTTCCTTAGGTTCAACTGCAACTGCATTAACCTGAACCATTTATCTCACCTCAACATCAACAACAGGTTTTTCAAAATAATATATTGCAAAACCCACGAATTCTTCCCAACTCATTCTACTTTTGAAATACATCTCATATATCTGATTCAACAATCTGATTTCCTCATCTGAGTAATAGGATTCTAATTTTCCGGGTACTTGTTTTGGATCTATTTGCTCTGGATTTCTATCTATATTATGAACAACATCCCTCATCCAATCTGGAGTATTCAGTTCAGATACTACATCATCCAAGGATCTGATTACTGGAGCTATTCTATCTAACTTGGTGGTATATACAGTTACCCCTCTATCAGAGACATTGATGATCACTAAATATACATCTCCATCCTCCTGTAGCTTCTGTAGCTCATCTAACCTATTAGGATCTAGAACATGGAGACTTGCTCCTTCTTTTGATATCACTATCACTGGAACAGCTTCTTCCAATCCCATTTCTCTCAATCTCTCCAATTCCTCTACGCTATTAGGTAAACCCAAATAGTACTTTTGATTACCTAATGTTAATTCGAGTAGATTTCCAGATAGATACACTTCTACATTTGTATTACCTACTGCTAACATTCGTCTAGTCCCCTGAGATAATTCAACAGTTTGCTCTGCTTTCTGAAGTTGTTCCTCCTTCTGATCTACTATAGGATTCTCTTGTCTATTTACTCCAGTTTTCTCCAGAGAATTAGGATTTTCGAGAACAGTTCTAGCCAGATTCTCTCCCCTATTTACACCAGTTCTATCCAGAGCCATCAAGACAATAGCTAGATGCTGTTCTACAGTAAGCTCTGGCCTTTTCAGATTGCGATCTGTTCTAGCCAACATCTCTCTATTCCTGATCATCTGCTCAGGATTCAATCCTAACATCGCATAAATATCCCTTTCAGAATATCTACTTAACATATCTTTAGCTCTCTGTAGATGCTGCTTAGATATATCTCTACTCTTCAATAATTCAGAATAATGCTGAGAGAACTGTCTAGTGAATTCAATTCCTAACATATTCCCTCTTTCTCTTTCCTGAGGTTGTTCAGTCTGGTTAGTTGAAGGTATAGTCTGTTTCTGAGAGTCTAAATTAGATTGAATATTATCTAATGCTTTAGGAGATTCTTTACTAGAAGGTTTAGGTAGTATTTCGCTGCTGTTAACTTTTGGAGTATCTTTAGTGGATTCTTTACTAGAAGGTTTAGGGGTGGTGGTTTGTGGAGGAATCTTAGAAGGTTGAGGTACCTGTTTAGGATCTACTCTTACTCTTACCCTATTACCTCTATCTTCCAAGATTGATAATACATATTTATCCCCAAAGTTTTCCCTGAACCACTTCTGAACAGTAGGTAAATCTTTCTTTGCGATTCCAAACCAGATCCATTTATATTTTCCATTCAATAGGGATTCCACAGCTGTAACAACATTATCCCGATCTACTTTATTAATTGAATTATACAACTGTTCAAGCATAGGTGATCTCTTAGGTCTCTGCACAGTTTCCTTTTGAGAAGGAGTTCTATCCGTATTACCTGGTTTTTCTATCTGAACTGTACTCTTAGCTTGCTCGTTCTTAACATTGGTAGATATGAGAGAGTTCAGAGATGCAGATTCTAAAGTATACTCTCTGATCTTACCTAAAGAATTGAGATGATTTGCTAACTCTGGCCTTATGAAAATCACATCATATATTTTTCTACTACCAACAGTCTGTAATTGATCCCGAATATCAATCAATTCAGATAGTTTCACCTCTCTACCATTCAATCTGATTCTATAATTATCCAATGAGAGTACTTCTGGGGTATAAAGAACCCATCTATCATCTCGATTGAATCGGAACAGAACCATATTATTAGCTACTAGGAATTGTAATTCTAGCTTTCTACCACTTGAATCGTAAACATCTAGAGATACTGTTGTGGTCTTTCCAGAGAATTTTACATTATCATTCAACACCATCGATGGGGGGATAGTATTCGCAGGGGAGAACATGCTATTGAGATGTGAATCTTTAACTAATCTTATTTTAGTTCCATTTACAACAAAAATTCCATTCGTACTACTGATTACTTGATCACGATTATTGTCAGATCGATTATCATTAGATCTCTTTGGATCTTCAGTTTTCTGAGAAGTCATCTTTGTGGGTCTAAGCTCATTTAATATTACTGAATCTTTGAGTTCTAGAGATTGAACAGGGATAGAGTTTTTAAATTCAGGTTTAATTACCAATGTATCATAAATTCTCTGTCTATATCCTGGAATTCTGACTCTTGGTGATACTCTATCTTCAATAGAGATAACATTTGATAATTGAACAGATCTGCCATTCAATTCGATTCGATACTGATCTAATGGAAGTACATTTGGACTATATACTGTCCATCTACTATCCTGATCAAATCTGAAGAACACGATATTACCTGCAACCAGCAGATCTAACTTCCTCCTCTTTCCGGTAGAATCTATCACTTCAAGAGATACCATCTTAGCATTACCTTTGTATGATACATTATTGCTCAATTCTAAAGATTTCGGAATTGATTCTGCCGGTATAAATAGCATCCCCATCTCCTGTTTATTATCTACAATTCTTATCTCTCTGTTACCTACCAAAAAAACCCCACTAGCACTAATTCCCTCGGTTCTTAATAACTCCATGGTTTTATATTATTTACAACTATTTAAAAATATTTATGTTGTGAAAAGTGTTTAATAGCGGGGGGTGGATTTGAACCACCGATCTCCGGGTTATGAGCCCGGCGGGCACTCCAGGCTACCCTACCCCGCTTCTAGTTAATGATCAGAAACAAGCTTTTTAAAAATACTAGTTGTTTAACAATAACTTTAACAATTCTTCTAGTCTCTTTAATTCTTCTTGGTTTAATTCTTTTTGATTTTCTTGATTATTAGATTCACTTAAAAATTTATTTAAACCAGATAGGGCATCTACTGGATTTTCAAAAACAGTTATATTATTATTAAAATTTGGATCTAGTACTTTTATTATATCTCCTTCCTTATTCATTTCGGTATTCTGTTCAGCAGTTTTGCTGTCCATGTATTTATAATATATAAAAGTGTTTAAAAACATTACTCTTCCATAGCTGAATAGATTTTTAAACATTAGCTGCAATTTAAATAAGTAGCCCTGGTAGCTCAGAGGTAGAGCGTCCGGCTGTTAACCGGAAGGTCGCAGGTTCGAATCCTGCCCAGGGCGTTTATGATAAAGAAAGTTAAATCTAAAAATATATTATACTTACCCGCTCATTATGATCCAACACTCAGGAGATTTCAAGATGAGAATGAAGGACCTACTAAGAATCTATTCTCCCTACAGGAAGTTCTATTCTTCGTATTTCCCCCAGAGATCAGCCCCAAATACAACACAATAGCTAACAGATTTATAAATCTACTGATACAGAAAAATGGAGAGTTATACTCTACAGATATAGCAGAGTTTGTTAGAAACAATAGTATAAGCAAGGCCACATTCTATAATAGAGTATTAGTAAAGCTCAGGGCATTTGGATTGATAAAGATAGAACGAGAGTTCTCTGATATCAATAAGAAGAGCAGAAAGCTGAAAATAACTATCTCTAAGACTTTTGGAAATTATCTGAACAAGATTGGAGATAGCTGGTTGGCTATAGTTGATGAGGTTAGAAGCAGGAGACAATGAAAGTGTTGATTTTCTCACATACCTACTATCCAAATAAGGATGGTATAGCTATACACATATACAACCTTACAAAATCTCTACAGAAAAAGGAGATTGATGTAGAGGTAGTATATCCTAAAAATCCTATCAGAATACCAGGTCTATCGACTCCATTACCAGATATTCAGTCTGTTGTGAAATTGATAACTGGAAAATACGATATCATTCATGTGCATGGTTATGGAAATCTGTTTTCGATTATTGGAGCTTTTATTGGGATGTTACGTGGAAAACCTGTGGTGTGGACTGTTCATGGGATTCCAGATAGACATAAACTATTTAAAATTTACAATGCCATAGCAATCCATCTACTCAGGAGAGCTAAGGTAATAAGTGTCTCTCGAAAGATCGAGATGATACATAAGAATTATGTTCTGATATACAATGGAATTGATCTGGATAGATTTAAATGCAATAGATCTTACAAAGAATCGAAGTATGTAACTTATATAGGTAGATTAGATAGAGATAAAGGGGTTGATAGGTTGATAGACGAATATGCAGGGGATATAATGGTAGTTGGATCTGATGAAGATGGTTTCATACATGAGCTAAAGGCCAGGTCTAGAGGTAATGTTGTTTTTAGAGAGGTTGATTATGAGCAGATTGTAGAAATATATTGTAATAGTAGATATGTTGTATTACCTTCCAGATATGAAGGTTTTCCAATGGTAATGGTTGAGAGCATAGCTTGTGAGAGGCCTTTCATAGCCACTCCTGTTGGTGAAATCCCTACATTCCTAGAATATCTGTTTGGAAATGAATACAAGAAATATCTGATAGATGATGATATTGGAAAGATCATAGATAGGTTAGATCGTCTGGATCTTAGTGCAGAACTCAGAAGAGCTAGAGAGAAACTTGAAATATTATCCTGGGATAGTATTGCAGAACAGACTATAAAGGTGTACAGAGATGCTCTGGGAAGATAGGGAAATTGAGAGTTTAGTATTTGATAGGAGAAGTCTAAAGGCACTTAGTAGAATAATAAAAAAGGGGATAATTACAGAGATTGTTGGGAAAATAGCTGAGGGTAAAGAAGCATCAGTATTCCTAGCTACTAGGGAGGGACAGGAGAGAGTTATAAAGATCTACAAACCAGAAACTAGTAAATTCTTCAATTCCAGAAAGAAATACATAAATAGAGAGTACAATAGTGACTTTGAAATAGCAGTGGCCTATGCAAGAAAAGAGTTTAAGAATCTAGAGATAGCATACACTACAATTCACGATGTACCAGTACCCATCTATCAGGAGGATAATATTATTGTGATGAGTTTCCTGGGTGAGAATAGAATCCCCTATCCTAAGCTACACGACATAAAAACTAAAGATGAGAGATGGTTTGATGAGCTTTTGGATAAAATATATAGATTATTTAGAGCAGGCTATATACACGGGGATTTAAGTGAGTATAATATTCTAGTAGGGGATAGGTTGTATATAATAGATTTCGGACAATCTGTCAGATTTGATCCTAAACTAATTGATCTTCTAACTAGAGATGTATCCAACCTAGGTAGGATCTTCCATAGAGATGTCACTGGGGTAGTTGATAGATGGATATCAGAGCTATAGTAGATCTAGTTAGAGCTGATAGAGCAATATTCACTGTACTAGCTATAATGCTAACTAGCTACTATCTGAATGGAGATCCTCTCTACGTAGGTATTATAGGCATAATTCTACCAGTAATAATACAATATATAGCATTTGTAGTGAATGATATACTAGATTATAGAACTGATCTGAAGAATAGAAGATTAGATAGGCCATTGATATCTGGAAAGATTTCTATAGGAGAGACATATACCATCCTAGGTATATTGATTGTGACCTCCTTGATTCTGATGCTATTCTCAAATCAATACGTAATAGCATTCAATATTTTATTTCTGATAATATCTATCCTTTACAATTATATTTTCAAGAGACTTCCGATTGTGGGGAATGTTGTGGTTGCACTAACTATGACAGCTCCATTCATATATCCTTACTTATACATCTCATCAGAATTATCTGATAATTTCTTGAATGTGTTTATTATAGCTGTAGCTATATTTGGAGTAATTAGAGAATTAGTGAAGAGTATGGAAGATGTAGAAGGAGATAGTCAAGAAGGGATAAGAACATTACCAGTCATAATAGGACTTACTGGTACAAAACTCGTGATTATAATAATGATTTATATGTATTTAGTTTCAATAGTTTATCTTAGCTTGCTGAAACCTATATCGATAATAATTACAATTCCTCTCATAATGTTCCTAATGTATCTGAAGTTTAAGATTTTGATATCATCTGGAAAATCTGATTTTAGGAAAATCCATGAGATGATGAGAATTGTTATGTTTGTTGGGATAATACTATTAGGTGTTGTTAAGATATTTGAATTTTAGATTTGGAGGATTGGCCTTATCAGTAGGAATTCCACAATGGTATAGCTTTAATGTATATGATTTACACAATCTACATTTCCTGATCTTCATTTCTCTAAGAGATTGTATGTAAATTCAATATCTAATTCTTTAGCTCTTTTAGACAGCTCCTCGCCTAGCTGTTCCCCCATTTTTCTAAGCTCTTTAGGATTCTTGTGTTCTAGATTTACTATGTATTTACCTCCACCAATGTATTTAGCTGTCACATTCTGGAAGAGCTGCTTTATCCTATCCAAACCATCCTCTGCGTAAGATACTGCTGATATATCCAATCTGATCCTATAGATAATATGACTGAATCTCTTTGATATTTCTTCCTTTAGATATGTTTTTAGAGTCTTTGGTAGATCTACTGTCTCTAGAACAGACTCATCTAGAGATGCTGCTCTGAAAAACTCATATATACTATTATATTTGGATCTTATTGATTCCACTATACTCTCAATACTCCTCTTGATACGAGCTCTACTCATAGAGCTCCTGAGTATATTCATGGCTGTCTGTTCATTATTGTAATGTTGTAATATCTCCGCTTTCTCCCTTTCATCTACTCTTCTAAAAGACAGTTCAATTATCTTTGAATTGTGGTCTATAGAAAGTATTTTACCAACTCTTATCTCATTAACACGTATATCTCTACTAATATCTCTTATCCAACTTGAGGATACCTCACCTCTAGAGATAAATCCCTGATAACCAGGTTGGTCTAATACATCACAGTAAACTCCAAACTCCTCGATTCTTGTAACTTTTACAACTCTATATTTATCTCTATCCATAAGTCTGTATTATATCTGCGTTCACGATATTTATCTTTCCCCCTGTAGATTGGACTACAAGTTCATTATCCTTAGGACATCTGATGTTTCTGGATGCATGTGAGAATACTATCATTTCAGTACCGCACTTTCTGCATCTTATCTTTATAAAACCGCTCATTATCGCTTCACCTCAATTTTTTTCTTGGTTCTGGTTTTAATATAAACTCTCATCTGTTTTTTACTACATTCGCTGCAGGTAAGTACCACCACCTGTCTCTTTCCCTGCTTCTTCACACTCTTCTTTCCAGCCCTTTTACCCCCATGTCCCTTTAGCTTATTCTCAAACTTAACATTTCCAAATGCTAAACTCCTTCTTTTACCTGGAGAGTAATTACTTACTTTATGCTCAGTATGCTTATTACAATATGGACAGAATGTAGTAAGATTAGCCGGTATCTTCATAATCTCTTAATTATAGGAATAGTATTTATAAATATTACTTATATTCCTCAAGTATCTTGATAGCTCTCTTAACCTGCATTCCAGATTTCAAGCCTATTTTCTCTGCCCAGCTAGTTACAGCTATGAGCTTTGCTCTCAAAAACTCCTCTTTGCTCCTCACAGCACCACATACAGCAGCAACATCCCCAACCTTATCTGAAGCACTTATATCTAAATAATAGCTAACTATATAGCCAGGTCTTTTTGTGGATTTGTATATAAACATCGGTAAATTGCCTATATTTATCATTAGAACTCTGCCCAGCACTTCCTCAATAAACCTTCTCTCCTGCTCTCTCATTCTTTCCTGAACATTCTCTTTTTCTTCTCGAAGATCTTCCTGTGTTTAGCACAGCTAATACAATAGTATACTTTTCTCTTGGTTAGATCTATAACTACATCTTTCTGATCGATATCTACAATAGAAGATTTCACATACTCCACTGCTTTATCTCTGGGCACAGTTCTTCCACATGCATCACATGTTACCAGAGGTTCTCTTCCTCTTCCCATCAAACACACCTTCTTAGTTTTAATATTACTTAAATTAATTTAAAGCTATTCATCTATCTGAGCTGCCCATTCCCCCTGTTTCAGGTTTAGCTTTCTAGATATTATAGAATTTTGCTCATCTAGGATTATTATCAAACCGGAGAATTTCTTTGCTAAGTTAGTACTACCACACACATGACATTTCTTTTCATAAACAATAGCTTTACAATTCTTACAAGCTCTCATTTACTCCTCCCCTTTTTACTATTCTTTGGAGTTTGAATCTCCTCTATCCATTTTAGATTCCCCAAACCCGGCCCTCTGCATGATAACGATATTTTTGCTTTAGCAGGACCATCTCTCATAGATACTGTTCCTACTTTAACATATAGCTTATCTCCTATTTCTACTGTTTTAGTTTTATCGGCATTCTCTAATCTCTTTTTCTCCTTATTAAAAGTGAATTTCTCATCAGATATCTGCGCAATATTAACCAGACCTTCAAAAGGACCTATCAGTACAAAGGCACCATAATCAACTATATCCTTAACTATACCTAACATTACTTCACGCCTATCGATTGTAAACGATAGTATCTTAAATCTGGTTTTGAAATATATTTTAGGATCATTTATTACAATTACATTTTCCTGCTCCACTTTTATATCAATTATATCCAATACTAATCCAAATGCATCAGTATATTTATTCTTATATTGACTGATTAGAACCTCCTTAACAGCCTCCTCTTTATTCATCTTCAGCATCGATGGAGGAATTCTAACATACTCTTCAACCTCAACTACTCTATACACTAAACTCACCCATCTTTATAGAGTGAATATATTTTTAAAAGTTTTTTCTTAAGAATAAGAGTATGATAATAGTAAGATCTGATCAGGAGATACGGGAGATAGTTAATGATGTGCTTGCGGATAAAGATGTGGTAGTGGTTGATTCTGAAGGTAGATTCTTGGGGGTAGTGGACAAGAGAGCTATGAATATATACAGAAATTATAAGAATACCAAGGTAGAGAGAGTTACTAAATCTATAGTCGCTCTAACTGAGCATGAACTAGATAATATGCAGAAGATAATCGAAGCTCTTCTGGAGCATGGAGAGTTTATAGTTGTAGTGGATAGTGAGCGTAAACCAATCAAATCAATACACATATCAGAGATCAAAGATGAAATTATGAGGTATATACCTTCAGATGTAACTGTAAGGGATGTTATGGATACTAATATATCAACTGTTTCTGATAAGGAAGATTTGGAAAACATCAAGCTACTCATGTTCAGAGAGGGATTAGATTATGTAATAGTGATAGATCAGAAGAAGAAACCCATAGGAATTATATCTTATGATGAGGTTCTTTTAGCCGATATCCTATCTAATAAACCTGGTAGAAAAGATTTTCAAAGAGTTGGAAAATTAGTTAAGAGAGTCAGTGATATATTACTCAAAGAACTACCTAGTGTATCTATGAAAACACCTATATCAGAGGTACTTGATTATGATGTTGCAGTTGTATATGATAGAGTAATCAAAGGAATTGTTAAGAGAAAAGATGTTCTAAGAATGGTCCTTAGAAACCTTAGATATACCACATCAAATATAAGTATATTTGGACTAAACGACGGATATAGTTACAGCATAGTAATGAGGGAGCTAGTGGAATTTGAGAATAAGCTTAACAGAATGCTAAAAAATCCTAGAATCACAGCAAGATTCAAAAAATCCAAAACATATGAGGGGAAATTAACGATACACAGTGATAATTATCCTATATTGATAGCTGAAGATGTAGCTCATGATCCAGGTATTCTAATAAGAAATTTAATAGGGATTATAATGAATCGAATATCAAGAAAGAAGAAAGGTAAGAAAAATGTTGATACAGATATTTAAATAGAAGATTGATAAAAATAGCATGAGGGCTCAGATAGCTACAGAATACTTCATATTAATTGGTGTTATACTAGTTCTAATCTTACCAATAATCTCTCTCATCTTGTCTGAATACACTTCTGTGATGAGTAATGTAAACAATCTAAATTCGGCTAATTGGATAATAGATTTAGATTCCGATATAAAAAATATAAAATATCAGGGCAATGGTAGTTATATTGTTAAGAGATACAATTATCCTATAAAATTAGAGAGTATTACAGTGAGATACCAGGACAACAATACTATAATGATATTCAATATATCTGATTATGGAGATATTGTCAAAATCTATCCATTTAGAGTTAATATCACCTCTGGACGAATTGTTGGAAATATAGTATTGAATATTACTAATGTTGATGGAGACATTGTTATTTCTGTGATATGATTTTAAAATATGGCCAATCAATATAAATCATGAGTAATATACCTTGGATAGAAAAATATAGGCCAAAAACAGTTGATGAGCTCCTGGGTAGTGAAAGTATCAAAGAACTAATAAATGGATTTATTAGAAGGAAAGATATCCCACATCTTCTGTTTGCAGGCCCTCCTTCAACAGGAAAAACCACCACAGCATTAATACTAGCTAGAGCATTCTATAACGATAAACTATCTGGTAATTTCCTAGAGCTGAATGCGAGTGATGAGAGAGGGATAGATACGATAAGGGAGAAAGTAAAGGAATTTGCAAAGCTATTACCTGATAATGAAGTAGGTTTCAAAATCGTATTCTTAGATGAAGCAGATGCTCTAACCACAGATGCTCAACAGGCCCTAAGAAGGATGATGGAATTATATTCTAAATACACAAGGTTCATTCTTAGCTGCAATTACATAAACAGAATAATTCCCCCTATCCAGAGTAGAGTAGCTGTGATCAGATTTGCACCTCTACCAATCGATCAAATTGAAAAGTTAGTTGATAGAATAATACAGACAGAGAAGATATCGATAACTGAAAATGCTAAGAGGAGTTTGATAGAGATTGCTAGGGAGGATTTGAGAAAGATAATAACAATACTCCAGAGCGCCCATTATGCAAGTAATGGTAAGATTATAGATGAGAATCTGATAGAGAAAATTTCTGGTAAAGTTGGAATAGAGAGAGCTAAAGAGTTGTTATCATTAATCTTAGCTAAGAAACGGACTGAAGCTAGGGAGAGAATGATATCTCTATTAGAAGAGGGAAATGATCCAGAGGAGATTATCCAAGGATTGCTCAGAGCTATAGATTTATATCCAAATATGGATGAAACCCGTAGAGCAAATTTAACTAGAATAATCTCTGAATATCACTACAGAATAACTATAGGCACTAATCCGTATATTCAATTAGTAGCTATGATAATAGAGATGAGTTACTTATAGATTCCATCTATCACATTAGTATACAAAATTAGAGGTTGTATATAACAACTATGGCTCATCCTATCAAGAGATTGGAACTGGTATTCAGAAACGTAGATAAATGAGCAAGAAATACTATAATATTAAATCAGTTGTTAATCCTAATGAAGGATACAAAATTCAATCTGCTGAAAAATTCTAAGATGTTACTACATCCAGCAGATAGAGGAGCTATTGAATATGTAATTGTTGAGGGTTTAAGTGCTCATCTGCCATGTGTGTGTTACAAAAACATAGGACTAGCTGATGAACTACCAGAAGAATGGATAGTTCAGGAGGATACTCTGGAGAATTGGGTAAACATAATAAGATCAATCTCAGATAACGATTATAGAACTGCCAGAGAAATTTTCCGAAATCGATTTAATATAGATGGAGAATATTATAAAAATAGATTAAAAGAGCTGAAAATCAGATTAGAACCTTTCCTTGTATAGTTGTACTGCTCTATTGAATATCTGTGTAGCCTGCTCCAGATCAATCCATCCTTTGAACTCAGCCTTCTTATTCTCCAGATCTTTGTATCTGCTAAAGAAGTACTTGATCTCCTCTTTTAATGAATCTGGCAGATGCTCTAAGGTAGCTCTCTTCTGATGAGGAAACACTTTTTCATGAGGTACAAATATTAACTTATCATCTACACCCTTCTCATCCTCCATTCTGAATCCTCCTATCAATCTTCCTCTCACTACTACTCCTGGGTAGGTTACTGAGAAGAATGGAGAGAAAAATAAAGCATCTATAGGGTCATCATCGTCATAGTATGTCTGTGGGATGAAACCATAATCTGTAGGATAGTGCATTGAGGAGAACAATACTCTATCAAGTTCTATTACTCCAGTCTCTCGATTATATTCATACTTATTTCTACTACCTCTAGGGATCTCTATAACAATATTTGCCTTATCGGGAGTTCCTGGAGGGATGTCTCTCCAGAGATTCATGAGCTCACCGGTAATAGCTTTACCTTTATACTGATATCAGTAGGTACTTTCATTTTCAGTACATTTCTTATATCCTTATCCTCCCCTTTAACTATGATAATTCGCTTATATATTCTTTTCCTCCATGTCTCATATGTATCAGAACCATCCCCACATGGAGTTCTTCTAACAGTTACTTTTAACTCTTTGATTGGCAGAGGAATTGGGCCATTCAACTCTAGATTATACATCTGTGTCAGCTGTTTTATTTGAGTTTCTACCTCTTTTATACTATCAAGGTTCTCTGATTCAATTTTTATCCATATCTTACTAGCCATATCATCACTGTGCTTTCTCTACATCTATCACAATACCTGCTGCAACTGTCTGATTCATATCTCTTATTGCAAATCTACCTAGAGCTGGATAGTCTAGAGCCTTCTCTATAACCACTGGTTTCAGGGGCTCTATCTTTACGATTGCCACATCTCCATTCTTCAGGAACTCAACTTTCTCATTCATAGGCTGACCAGTCTTAGGGTCTAGCTTGCTTATTATCTCAACTATCTTAGCAGGGAAGTGTGTGGTATGTGCATGGAATACAGGGGTATAACCGACTCCTATGGCACTAGGGTGATTCAATACTGCGATCTGAGCTTTAAAGGATTTTACTACTGTTGGTGGATTGTTTACATCTCCTAGTACATATCCTCTCTTTACCTGGTTCTTTTCTATACCTTTTACATTAACTCCTATGTTATCTCCAGGCACTGCCTCTGGTAACTCCTGGTGATGAGTTTCAATTTTCTTAACTTCAACTACAAAGTTACCAGGGTTTATAACAGCTTTCATACCTGGTTTAAGAACACCAGCCTCCATCTTACCAACTACAACCACACCAAATCCCTGAATATTGTATACATCCTGAATAGGCATCCTGAATGGTTTGTCAGTAGGTTTCTTAGGAGGTGTGAATGTATCTAGAGCTTCAAACAGAGTAGGTCCAGTATACCAAGGCATCTTATCAGACTTTTTAACCAGATTATCTCCAAAATATGAAGATGCTGGGATGATGTGGATCTGCTCTACATTTTTGTAAGCAAATTTCTTTAGCAGATTCTGTACATCAGTCTTAACCTTCTCATATGTAGCCTTATCATAATTAACTGCATCCATCTTTGAAATAAGAACTATTAATTGGTTGATTCCCAGAACCTTCAGAAGAGCTGCATGCTCAATTGTCTGAGGCTGAACACCATCCTTTGCGGACACAACTAGAACAGCTCCATCAGCTTGTGAAGCTCCAGTAATCATATTCTTAACGAAATCCTTGTGACCAGGAGCATCTATGATGGTGAAGAAATACTTATTAGTCTCGAATTCCTGGTGGGATATATCTATAGTAACTCCTCTTTCTCTCTCCTCTTTCATCCTATCCATCACATAAGCAAACTCGAATGTAGCCTTACCCAATCTCTGTGCTTCTTCTCTTAGCTTGGCTATTATCTGCTCTGGTACCTTACCAGTCTCATACAGAATTCTTCCTACAGTAGTACTCTTACCTGCATCTACGTGTCCTACAAACACTATATTAAGGTGTTCTTTTCTAGCCATAGTATTCACCGCTTTATATTAAGATCAAATATATTTTTAAAACTATTCTAAATATGCTGTCCAAGAATTATTCTTCCCCTCAATTCTATTAATCCTAAATTCTACTCTTGGCATTATATTACTCTGATATACAAAGGTCTCGAACTCTCCTCCCTCCCCATACGGATTTATCGAGATTGTGTTAAAATAATACGCCAATTCTCTATCATATTCTCTCAATAGGTACGAATCGTCCAAAGGATACGCATACACACCAACGATAATAGCCTTTAATCCATAATCTCTATAGAGTCTCAGATAATCATCTATATCAATATGCCATAATGGTGCAATCACCTTTAGATTAAATTGTTCAGCTAATCTAAGGATTCTTGAGTATTGATAATTGCTAGCTATAGCACCAGTAACAATCCCTGTAACACCATGTGATTTCAATTCAGCCATAGCCTCCTTTAGTATCTCGAGTTCATCCTCACTCTCCTGTTCAAATTTTAGAATCTCCTTACCCATACTCTGAGCATGTCTGTCAAGAATATGTAGATTAATCGGATGATACATATAAGGAAATCTGCTCTTTGGGATTATCGTTACTAAGTATTCAATTTGATCAAAATATATGGATGTAGCTAGATGACTATCTTTACCACCACTATATAGTGCTGCTAGCTTCATAGTTTAGTTAGATAGATAGCTTTAAAAAAACAAATATAAATTTATTATCTATGATCTGGATAGTATTTCTAATCATTATTACTCATTCATATATATCCGATCATAGACAGATTCTGGGGGTAGAATCAACCTATAGTATAAACAATAATCAGATCACCATTTATGTAAATATAACTGATGGAAATTCAAGATATATTCCACAGGGGATGATGGGGATATTTAGATATACTCTATCTGATGGAACTGAACGGGCATGTTATTTTCAAATCGGCAATAATGGTTATGTTACTCTAAACGTAGGTCAGTTTAGATCAGCAAACTATTATCTACTTCCATTCTCCGCAGAGCTAGCAAGTAATCCTTCGATAAACAATCCTTATATAGAATTTGAGGTTAAATTCATGACTCCTCCAGGGGAAAGTTTAAATCCATGTGCAGGAAGTCCTACAAACATAAACATGGATATGATTCCATCTCCTAGTGGTGTAGATTGGAGAGTTTGGTACAGGACACAAGGAAAATTATTCAATATATTCACGGGCCTGAACTTCTCAGGTAGTCAGAATAATGATGCCCTCACGATCCTATTTTTAGCTCTGTTAGGATTAGGTGGACTGTGGTTATCCAAGAATCCTGGATTTTTGGGTTGGTTAGACTTTTCTAAGTTCATATATAATCCTAATGATGCATATAGGATAGGGTTGTACGCTAACAAGGGAAATGTGGGATTTGCTCCAGATAATATAATGACAATACAGGATGAGGCAGAGAAGGAACTAACTCAGAAGAGTGTGGTTCAGAGTATCGGAGAGACTTACACAAAAACAAATGTGTTAGTAGGGCAGACATCTAATGCATTGGTAAAAGTTGGAGATTTTCTAGATAGAGCTGTTCTTAATGAGAATGTTAATAAAAGTACTAATAAGAAGAGATCTGAATCTACAGTTCCAGAAGATCTGATGAGTGAGAATACAACTGAGCAAGAACAGAAAGAATCTACTCAACCAATTGCTGAGGAAGAAAGTGGAAAAACATCAAATTTTGAAGAGCAGAGTGGATTTGGTTTCAAGAGAGTTGCTTATGAAATCAGTGGGATTATATCCGCCCCATTTAAATTTATAAACGACTTATTACTATGGGTAGATAATAAAATTGATGAGTTTGTGAATAGTTTATTGAGCATTGAAACAGCTTCAAAGAAAGTTGTAGATAGAACAACTGATTCTACTGAGAGAAATCAGGAAAAAACAGAAACGAAAATAACACACTTTGGTGCATTTCTAACAGCTCTATCATTAACAATACAACATTTTACCAAAGGAACTCTTCTAGCATATGCGGGATTGGATCTAAGAACCATTGAGCACTTCCAGCTAGCAATGAAAGCTGCAACAGGAGATTTAGGTAGAGAAATGATTCAGGCGCTTAAAGAGGCTAGCAGAAAAACTTCGAAAATAAACCCTTTAATGTATATGTTGATTAGGAGTGAAGCTGCTTTAGAAAAGCTCGCATATGCCTTTAATGTAAAATTCTTACAAGAATTTAATGCTAAAAAGGGTATAGACGGTGCTTTTAATAATGCTATGAAGGCGCACTATCAATTAGTGGAGATAATGCTTAGAGGCGAGGGTAGAGTAGATGAACTCCTATCAAATCATGTTATAGAAAATACTTGGAATCTTATGATGCTTGGAGTAGCTACAGAAGATCCTTTCTTCGAGTCATATGTGCTGGAGGCATTTCAAAGTGCTTCATTAAATAGTATCAATAGTAGAATGGTGGAGCAAGCACAGCAAAATTACAATAATGCCTTGAAAACTCTATCAGGTATTGATCAACAATTACAGTTAGAAGGTGAATCAACGGAGGGTATTGAGGATAGGAAGAGAGAGGTTGCAGAACAACTGGTATATTCAGGATTGATATTGTTAGTGAATGGTAAGATTACATTAGAAGATTTTAAAAAGAATCTTGAGAAGGCAGGTGTTCAGATAATAAGCAGAGAAAATTATGAAACAACGTTGCAGGAGTATTTGGATTTAACAGAAACCTTGCAAAATAATGATAATATTGAAAACAGAGAAGAATTAGAGCAGAGAGTTAATATGATGAGAACTAGGATAATAGAGATGACCAAATACCTAAGTAGTATTGGGATGTTAAAAGAAGGGGAAGTAGAGGAAGTTGCTGGGAAACTTGGTATGAAGAAAGAGGATATTCTAAGTTATAATAGTAGTAGTTTATATACATCATATGTATCTGAGGAGGTTCTTAATAATCTAGGATCTTTAATGGTTAATGTAGAAGTTGATGGTGAAGGTGGGAGTAAAAAGACTGTTAATGCTTGGGGTGCTTTAGTTACATATTTACTCTCTTCGGCACAGAGTTTAGGTGTATCTGAAGATAAGAGCATTGGAATGGTAATTGATATTGCAAAGGCCCTAGAATCAGAAAATGGTGATGTTTATAATGCCATTCAGAGTTTATACGAAAGTACAGATGACAGAGATATAAAGATGGTGTTAGGTAGCCTTATAGATAGTAAAAGATTTGAAGGACTTGAGATGATTAGTAGTGAGTGGGAAGTAGCACAGAGAAACACAATATTCTTCACGGTAATTGCTACAACAGGATCATCATTAGCTGTGGGGAGTATACTGGAATTAAGATATTCTGACAAAAATAGTTATAATCGAGAGGAAACAGCAGTACTAGATGTGTTAGCTAATCCTCTAGATACAACTTATCTGAGTGCATATTATGGAAAAATGATTGAAGAGATGAAATACAATAGGCAGATTAGAGATGATTTGAACCTTATATTAGGTATTCAATATAATAATGTCCAGAATATAGATGAATTGGACGAATACCAAAAAGATGTTCTGAATAGGGCCCTTGAGGCCGCAAAGAGATTAGGATTGGTAGAGGATACATCATTAACACAGGAGAATATTAAGGCTTTAGCTGAGATCTCAAACAGGATCGCTACAAGAAGGCTAAATCCTACTGAAAATGATGGATCTGCTCAAAAAGATAACGAGAATGAGTTTAATAGGAGACTTAACGAAATACAGAATAGAATTATGCTCTATGAAATGTTTAGAGCTGCAGCATTAGTAGGTCAGATGAAATCGTTCGAGGTAATATTTTTAAATGCAGAATTTGATGAGCAGACCGGAGAATTGTTGATAAATGTAAGAAGAGATGATAATAAATATAAAGATATTATTATTTCTGAAGAAAATATTATTTCATCTTTAGCTAATTTAAGTGATGTAGCTTCAAAGTTTACAGAATTTGGATATGGTATTGTGAAGATTCGTTCTGAGACAATAGAAGGTAATACAAAAAGACCTATCGAAATCGTAGAAAATAGGGTTCTAATACTGAATGACAATCCTGATATATTACAGAGAATTACTGGAGCACATACAACAGAGCAAGGATTACTATCTGCATTTGAAAATGCTAAGAGTATAGGTAATAGATTACAAGTAAATACAGTGATATTTTCATCGGATGGTATAACTATGAAACTAGTAAAAGATAAAGAAAGGTGGGGTTTGGATAATGAATCTGCTGCAAAATTAATCAAATATATTTGCGAACAATCTCAACAAACAAACTACGATTCAATTGGATTGTTAAAAACCTTACGTCCAGAGCAGAGAAGGGGGATTGTGAAATGGTTATTAGAATTCCTAAATAAAAGAGAGGATAAACTGAAAGAGGAAATTAAAAAATTAGAGATTGAGTTGGAGAGATCTGATGAGGAAAAGAAGATGGAGTCACTAAGATCAGAATTAGAAAACATGCGCAAAGAACTTCAGAGTGTAACTAGAAGTATAGAATATTTAGAAAAGATGAAAACGGAAGATGAAAAGATGCAAACTGAAGATGGGCAGAAATTAGCTAACAAAATATTCCTTGATAGTATATTAAATAGCGGTGAGAGTATTGATGTTAGAAAAGCTTTTGATATTCAACAAGAGGTAGGACCCAGTACAAAAGTACATCTTCTAACTCCAATCCGTAGTTTACCATCGATACTTGTTAGTCTTGATCCTTACGATAGAGCTATTATATTAAAAGAATATTACAAACTTAACTCTTTTGACGCAAGAGGCAGTGTTGAACAGACACTAGGTTTTATAGGGGATTTAGAAAAAATATTCGAACAGTACAAAGATCAAATTCCAGAGGATTATACAAAGAGAGAAAAGGCATTAGCAGATTTTATAAGATTGGTTGCTAGAAGGCAGAATATAGAATTAGAAGAGATTACAATCAAAAATATAGGTTATGATGAAAATAGGGATGTTGTTATTGAATTGGAAAATGGTAAAAAAGTGAAAATATATTATGATGAACAGAATGGATGGATTTTAGAAATTGATGATAAAAAGATCCAGTTAACCAATTCTCAAAGCAATACGATTATGCAAGAAATTATTTATGTGACGTATTTCAAAAGCAATTTACAATCTCTAGACCTTCCTCCCGATCTTGTTCAAACAATGTTAACAATACCAAATAGATCAGAGATATATAACCAAATCGAAGAAAATTTAAATAAAATTGCTGAAAATCAGAAAATAACAATCAGAGTTGGAGATAAAACTATTGAATTAACAAAGGAACAAGCTAAGAAAGTATTAGAAAATAAAAATAATATAGAAGACTACCTCAATTTATATAAATACTCATTTGCGTATTTAAAATATCCAGCTATATCTGAAGAGCAAAAAGAATTCGATCCCCATTTGATTATTCTCTATAATAATGGAGTTATTCCTGAAGAATTATTCAGAGCTATAATGTATGCAGGGGGTTTATCTGAAAGAGAGGTAAATAAGATATTAGAACTCTCTAAAAAAGAAGTCCCAGCTGATCAGATCAGTTGGCTTATAACTACAGGATTGATAAGAGATGATACATTCATAAGTGTCTTTGAGGAGTTAGATGATGATATTAAAAGGATCATTATACAAGATCCTAGAAATCTGAATCAACTGAGAGATTCTTTGAAAGAATTTATCTCTGAACAAACAGATAATGAAAAACTATTGAACGTAATCGATAGGATCAGAAAAGGAGAGGATGTGAAGTTGAAGATTGTTAAAAAAGGAAATTCGAATATTTATGAACTAGTAGAGATCACACCAGAAAATAATATACCAATATTAACGTTAGACTATTCTGGAGATGATGAGAATAAAAAGAAGAACCATCTAATAATCGCAGTTCTATTGATCGCCATACTCAGGAAAAGATGAATCTAAATTGCATCGAATCGAGTTAAGTTGTAGTTCCTTTCACAATAGATCAATCGTCATATAGATCTTTCAAATCCTTAACATTTTTTGGATCGTATCTCCAGATCTCATATAGATTCTTCCTGAATTGCTCTGAGTTTAATGCATCATTCTCCTTAAGTAAATTGTAATATCTATCCATCATCATTCTGTAGTAAATACTATTTATTTTAGTTGAAATCTCATCGAGTTTCTGGGCCCTCCATCGTTCTGGACTATTATCAGCAGATACTCCTGGAGGGGCTCGAAGTAGAGTAAACCAAATGGCCTCTGGCACCTCTACAAATCCTATCGCTGATAATGTAGGGGGTATTGTGTTTGGTACAGTACTATCTC
>JAUQPY010000016.1 GCA_030550115.1 Microcaldota archaeon | reverse complement strand
CTCATCCTCATTAAATCCTCTCGACATGAGATAGAATAATTGTTCTTCCTCTATTTTACCTACAGTAGCCTCATGAGTCATATGAATATTTTTCTCATGAATATCTATATATGGGTAAGTATCTGTTCTACTGATCTCATCTAATAGTAGAGCATCGCAGGATACGGAGATTTTACTATCAACTGCTCCTTTAGCAACCTTTATCCATCCTCTGTATTTAGTAGTCCCCCCTTCCATAGAGATGCTCTTAGAGATTATTGTAGAGCTAGTGTTTGGAGCAAGATGTATTGCCTTACCCCCACTGTCTATCACTTGCCCTTGTCCAGCTGAAGCTATAGATAGGATCTTAGCTCTAGCTCCCTTTCCCTTGAGATATATAGCAGGATATTTGTAAGTATATTTAGATCCAAGATTGCCATCCAACCATTCAACATACGAATTTTCATGAGCTATCGCTCTTTTGGTTACCAGATTGTATACATTCTTACTCCAATTCTGAACTGTTGTATATCTAACTCGAGAGTTCTCAAGAGCAAATACCTCAACTACAGCTGCATGCAGAGAATCTTTGCTGTATATAGGTGCAGAACATCCCTCTATATAAGATACTTCTGATTCGGGTTCAGCTATGATCAGAGTCCTCTCAAACTGACCCATAGATTGATTCTGAATTCTAAAATACGCTTGTAAAGGTTTATCCACTTTTACTCCTCTAGGAACATATACAAATGATCCACCACTCCAGAATGCAGTATTGAGTGCAGCAAATTTGTTATCATTAATAGGAACTAATGTTGCAAAATATCTCTTAACTATTTCAGGATATTTCTTTAAGGCATCATCCATACTCAAGAATACAACTCCCAATCTTTCCAAATAGGCATTAATCTTCTCATACAATACATTACTCTCATATTGTGCTGTAACTCCTGCAAGCGAATTCCGTTCTGCTTCTGGTATCTTCAATTCTTCATAAATCTTTCTAATCTCTGGAGGTAATTCATTCCAATCTCCTGTCTGTTTTGCCTTAGGTTTGAAATAGTAAATTATCTCGTCATAATTAATCTCATCCAGCTCAACCCATTTAGGTAACTCTAGCTTCTGAAACCATCTGAAGGCTTTCAATCTTATATCCAACATCCATTCTGGTTCTCCTTTCTCCTTACTTATATATTTTATTGCATCCTCACTGATTCCCCTATCCCATATGGCTTCTGCATCTATCATGATCCAAACACCCGATCTACAACGTTAAGCAGATTTTCTCTATCGTACAGAGAAGTACAATATACCAACCCTATAAGCTCTCTTTCCTGAACTCTCCCAAATATTGATGCCCCCTTGAGAATCCAAAATACTTTGCCTGTAGAAATATATTTATCATATATCTCCTTAAACTTCTCTTTGTGGAATCTCTGACAATGTGGACAGAGAGGACTGGAGAATTCTACAACCCACACAGGAGCATTTGGATCTCCAAACACAATATCATCATACTCGTACAGTTCTCTTATAGGCTCTCCTTCAGGATTCTGAATTGCATTTTCAAAAACTACCATGTTCTGATTACCAACAATCTTACCCTGATTAATTAGGAATGAAGGTGTTCCGGAAATACCATATTTACTAGCCTGTTCAAGTACTCTCTTGAGGTATTGATTGAATTGAGAACTATTGATACAGCTCTGATATTTTGTATCTTCTTTATTTATTACAGAATTCAACTTACTCTGAGCCACATTATCAGATAGAATCTCTGCTGCTACTAATATGAAAGCTATTGTAAAAATTATTCCTAGAGCAATATAAACTGGATGCAATTGCATGATCTATAGATAGGATATAAACAATTTAAAGATATGTATGTTTTTATAACATCTATGAAAAACGTTGCCAGAGAGAGATTGATTGAATTAGGAAAGAGATTAGCAGAACAGATAAAGAACAAACAGAACCCATATTTTGAAACGATTGTAAGATCTAAATCAAACATCATCTCTGAACAGGGCTTTCTTGAACTTGGTAATAAGAAGGAGAAGAGAGAATTTGTAAACATCGCTCAAGCTAAGACCTTTATGCAAACCATAGCTGTGGCAAACAAACTCAAGAAATTTCTAGATGAAGATCTACACACCAGTATTAGAGGTTTATACTATCAGCTAAAATACAGTCTAGGCGAGGATGTTGATGAAAATCTATTCGATGAGCAATCTGAGAGTAACGAGCTAATAGAAGATCTGGAAGTGGCTCTGAATGTTAAAAGGGAAGATTTCAATCTAACCACAGATAGGAAAGGAGTATTGGCAGGGCCTATAAAGATTCTGGATAAATTCAAAGGTGAGGAGATCGTGATAGATGGGACAAAAATGGGTAGAAGTGGATGGATGATCCCTTCAGATGTGGATAATAATATGGAGATAATTGAGGTAGATGCGGATTACGTATTGGTTGTGGAGAAAGATGCACTGTGGCAGAGATTGAACGAAGACAGATTCTGGCAGAAGAATAGAGCAATACTAATAACTCCTAAAGGTCAATCTTCCAGAGGAACCAGAAGGTTATTAAGAAAGCTTGCTGATATGGGATTGCCAATATATGTATTTACAGATTGTGATGCTTGGGGATGGTATATATATTGGACTCTGAAGACAGGTAGTATAAATCTAGCTTATTTAGGTAAAGAATTCACTGTACCTGAGGCAAAGTTTATAGGTGTAACTATGAGTGATATAGATAAGTTTCCATTCCTAAAGAAATTAACAATAAATGCAAAAGAGGTAGATTTGAAAAGAGCTGAAGAGTTGTTAAGTTATGATTGGATCAGGAAATATCCACAATGGGTTGATGAGTTGAACAAAGTTCTGAAATCTAAGAAGAAGCTGGAACAGGATGCACTGCAGGGAGAAAGATTAACATTCGTAGGAGATTACATAAAAATAAAAATAGAAACAGGGGATCTGTTACCTTAGATCTTCAGACGTTCTAATATTCTAGAGATATCTCCTGGATTTGGGATTCCAGCTAATTTTCCCACTCTATTCATAACCTCCTCATCTAGAGTAACTGATCTGTTCTTATATATTATCCCCAAAGGAATTCTCTCCCAGTTGGTATTGTATGGTTCATTTGCCTTCTCCCAGGCCTGATTATAATCCTCTGGATTGTGATCTGTTATATAAACTCTCTTCTGATACCACTCATATCCATTTGTATAGTTCCAGGTGATACATGGTTGATATATGTTTACAAAGCTAAATCCCTTGTGATTTATTGCATCTGTTATTAGTTGAGACAGATGTTTTACATTTCCTGCATATCCAGCAGCTACAAAACTGGCACGTTGTGATACTAATAGAGGAATCTGTTTAACAGGTTCTATAGGAGTCCCATCTGGATAAGTCTTGCTCTTAAAACCTTTATGAGATGTAGGACTACTCTGACCTGTAGTTAATCCATAAACTTGATTATCCTGCACTAAATAAGTGATATCTACATTATATCTGGAAAAGTGAAGTAGATGATTTCCCCCTTCAGATAGACCATCTCCATCCCCTCCTATTGCAATAACAGTAAGATCTGGGTTAGCTATCTTTATTCCTAAGGCTAGAGGCAACAATCTACCATGTAATCCCTCATAGCCGTAGGTTCTTATGTAGTGAGGAGTTTTACCACCACAACCTATTCCAGAAACTATCACCACTTCACTAGGATCTCTGTCTAGATTAACTAGTGCACTCTTTATAGCCATTAGTATTCCAAAATCCCCACAGCCAGGACACCACTGAGGTTTCTCGTTTGTATTTATATAAGATATATTCATAATCTCACCTAATACCTCCAAGGTGTATATAATTCGTAAGTATCAAAATCTTCCTCTATCACTTCTATTCCCTTATAATCTTTCTCTTGTAATCTATCCAGAGCATCTAATATTTGATGAGGGAAGAATTGCCTACCAGTGTATTTGATAATGTTAAAATCTGCTTTAACATCTACGAACATTCTCAAGAATCTGTAAAACGCCATATTTGAATTATTCTCTATAAACCCTATAGTTCTGTAACGTTTCAAAATCTGTTCTGTATATTGAATATTTATAGGATATAACCAGCTGAAATGAATCAAATCAAAATCAATCTCCCTGAATACCTCTAGCATAGGTAATAATTGACTTCCCCAGCACACTATTGCCTTATCAGCTTTTTTTGTATACACATCTGGTTTAGGATTCTCATTTTCAATAATAGTTTCTATCTTTCTGGCTCGCTTCTCAACCTGTCTCTTTCTCTCTGAGAAATTCTCTGTGGTAAAGCTATCCTGCATGTGTTCGTAGCTGGAAGCTATATGCATACCATTCTTCACTCCAGGTACAGGCATAGATGATATTCCATCATCTTCTAATTTATACCTTAAGAATCTCTGACCAACACTCAATACTTCAGGTATATCTTCATATATGATCTTTCCCGTCTCCACAGGAATTGATGGAAGTTGTGATATGGAGAAATAACTCTCAGATAGGAATTTATCTGATAGTACAAATACAGGTAATTGGTATTTCTGAGCTAGGTTAAATGCATTTCCCATGTATCTATAAGCCTGTTCAACATTACCTGGAGCTAGGATTATCTTCGGAAAATCTCCCTGTCCAGCACCCCAGATCTGGAATAGATCTGCTTGTTCTGTCCATGTAGGCATACCAGTAGAGGGTCCCACTCTCTGAGATATAAAGAATACTATAGGGGTTTCTGCAATACCAGCCATACTAACAGTTTCTGTCATTAGTGCAAAACCCCCTCCACTAGTACCTGTTAGAGCTCTAACACCAGCATAGTTAGCACCAATAGCTATGTTTGCTGCAGCTATCTCATCTTCAGCTTGTATCACATATATCTTTGCCAGATCTTTAACGTTTATAAGAAAATGGAAAAGACTGGATGCTGGGGTCATTGGATAGAATGATGCTATTTTCATCCCTCCAGCAATCGCCCCCAATCCAAAAGCTTCATTTCCACTAACAACTACCTTTTCCATATCTATTCTTTTTACACTTAAATCTGTTCTATGATCTTTAGAGAGATCATAACCTATTTGAACAGCTTTAAGATTGCTCTCCAAGATTTCTTTGCTCTTATTACCAAACATGTTTACAATGGCTCTATCCACATAATCTTTAGGATAATTCAGAATTCCTAGCAGCACAGAAGTTATTAATATATTCTTAACTTTCGGATTGAGATTGTGCTGTTGTATTAGAGAATTGATAGGGACTTTTATACCATCATCGATTGACTCATCCCCTATTACAATAGAATCCTCATGCAAACTATTCTTTAGGAATTTGTATCCATCTTTCCCTATGCTAAGTAGAATATCTGTTCTGTGCACTGGAGAATGTATTTCCCTATCAGAAATTCTAACATGGATCACATTCAAACCTCCTTTTATCAGAGATGGGTACTCTGGATATGCAACCACGTTATAACCTAGTTTTGCGAACAGTTTAGCCAGCAAATTACCAATTGAAAATGCACCTTCCCCAGCTAGTGCTGCAACTTTTATATTCAGATCCATGTTTCATAAACATTACATCAAATTTAAAAATTAATTATCAGAAAAATTCACTCAACAGCAGAAATATCTCTAAATTGATCGGCTATATCCAACCATCCTACAGGTAATCTCTTGACATATATGCTGTTGTTGGCCAATAATTCAGAGATTCTTGCTGCTAATTTACCTCTATAGCAGTATATCACAATTTCTCTATCAGGATAATTCTCTCTTATTTCTCTGAATGCTCTAACTATGTCCTCATTAGACATGTTTAATACTGGTATATTGATAGCTCCTTTGATGTGAGATAAGCTATAATTATAATCATCTCTTATATCAACTAGAACAAATTCTTTACCTCTAATAATCCAATCTTTGAGCTCATCTGGTTGGATCAGGTCAGATTTAGGGAGGGATATTAAGATAAGAAGTGATATTGAGATCAGAGCTAAAACTGATAATACGATTTTTGAATTCATTAGCAACTCTCACCTACACATGCAGTCTGAGGGGAACCTGTGTATTTTCCAGGTTCAGGGCCTTCAACTATGAATGCCCCCATATCGATATCTGCATCTCCCATAAACAGTTTAGGGTAATATTTCCACTCATTCCAACCAACAGCAAGCTTCTTCACATTTACCCCATTTATGGATAGTAAATATCCTATTCTATCACCCAATCTACAGCTTGCACTCCCACAATAAACAATTATCTCCTTATTAGGATTCTGCTTCATAAGTTCTCTAAACTTACCAACTATTGTTTGATTATCCATCCCAATTACAGGAATATTTATAGCACCAACAATATGTCCTTTTGAGTACTCCAATTCGGACCTTAGATCAACTAGAATGAAAGAATCATCCTGAGTTGATATTCTTTTCACTAA
>JAUQPY010000031.1 GCA_030550115.1 Microcaldota archaeon | reverse complement strand
TGAATACTATTGTGAATAATTGGGAGAATGATACTCCAAAAATTCCTCTAGCATCTGGAGGACCAAATGGGATTGTAATATTCGATAGAGCTACTAACATAGTTTCAATAGTCTTGAGCAACATGGAGAAGAAGGAGAAATTTATAATTATATTAACTACATACTGTTTTGCCTGAATGAATATATTATTATAAGTATAGTAATTAATAACCCCTACTATCAGTATTACTACTAATATGGTTAATAGAGCCTGAAATGCCTCATCCAACAGAGATATTCTCCATTGTAATCCAAAGATAGATGCAATAGCATTTAGAATGTATATGAGAAGTAGTGATATGAATACTATTATTCCGACTGTATTCAAAAGATTGGACACATCTACAGGATTAGTGCTTTTACAGAATGTATAAGGACCTATCACATTTACGATTAGATTGTCTAACATATTTAGAGCAGTATTTCTCGCATCTAAAAACACCTTTTTAAATCCATTATATACAAGATTCTCATCAAACTTACCATAAATATCTCTCTCAATACACTCCTGACTAATAAACCCCCCATCGTCACATGAGGAGGCTAATGATAGGATACTATATAAAACGAGTAATACCAGCAATTTCAACGTCACCACCTAATATTGGGGATAGTGTTTTAACAAATGCCACAGTGCTTATTAGAGATATGTATATCAGTACTGCAAATATTATAAAAAATTCAGTGTAGATGTTTAATAGAATAATAGGCATATTAATAATACTACTCATTATATCTGGAACAGCATCTCCTACAAGAGTATATCCTATAGCTACAGGCGGTAAAAATGAGAGGGTATATACTGATAGCATGGCACCTAATACAGTAGCAATCTTTATAATCGCTTTAGCTATGCTAGCCATGTTACTGAGAGCAGCACCCAAACTACTAACTACTGAATCTGGATCATTAGGATCAATAGGTTTACTCTCTACATTCAGTATGGCATTTATGGCCGCATCCAATCGATCTCCAAATGGAATTCCAAATGTAGATAGGAGATGATCAGTAACTCTATAGGTATTTATCTTATCAAACCCATAAGTACCAGGATATGAATATCTGTAGTGTACATCTATCAGAACATATGCCATTGGGAATACATAATATAAACCTATAACTAGAGCTATTATCAATCCACCAGCCGATTTGGTTACAGCAAATAATCTAAGAACAATTCCTAAAGTCAAGAAACCTATGAAAAACTGCGGAGATGTGATATACCAAAGAACAATGAACTGGGCTATAGCGAACTGCAACATCGTCTGAACCAATCCGATTATAGGTTCTATGTACAGTGAGGGTACGAATATAAATGGATTCATGTTTAGCTTTACGAATTTATCTCCCTGAATTGCTTTCACAGAATAAGTCTGTTTTACAAAATTAGTAGTTAGAAGAACTGCATTTAACTGTATATAATAATCTGTAAGTTCCCTAAGTACGCTCTCCAGAAAATATCCTGCTATAGCAACATGACATCTTGATATAGATATTCCATATTTATCACATACTTCAGATTTTGCATCAGGATTAAGATTCGATATAGTTATATCAACTGCAAAATCCAACATATACAACAACACTACCAGTAGAGCTATGAAAATTATAAGAGATAAGAGTTCCATGTTGATAAAGGCAGGTATATCAGGTTTGTTCAGAATTCTCCCAACGAGATAAGCTATTATGTATATTAAAATTGATATCCCTATAATAGGGGCAACTGCATCTATAATTGGGTTCATACCAATCTCTCCAGAGAATCTCTAATACTCTTAGCAGCTGTCAGTGTTATTGCTATGGCAAATCCTGGTAATCCAAATCCAAATACTAAGAATCCTGAGGCATATAGCAATAAGGAGTAAAGAAATAGAAATGATATGGGAAATCCTACATTTAGAAATCCTAATATCAATCCAGTAGTTAAATAGGTTTCAAAGAATCTGTAGAGCCTATGCTCATCAGCAGTACTTCCCATTACTTCTGAATCAATCTCTGATTTATATCTATCAAAATAGTTGTTCAATCTATCCATACTGTCCTGAATACTGGTCTGGTGATCTTTCTGTATATCAACGATTATCTTATCTGGCTCTATCAATCTAGTGTCACCTATTGCAAGATATCCATCAACAAACCTCTCTATAAACCCTCCTCTCTCATTAGCAACTTCTTGGATGGTTTGGAAGAAAACCAAATAAATAATAGGTAATATTATATATGATGAAACACTCAGGCCGATCAGTTCATTTCCAAATTGTCGAGTGATTGGCAAGATTCTCAAAACAATCCCTATAGGCAATACTACAGTAAGTGCTAGATTCTTTATAAGATCAAAAAGTATAGATTGCATAACCAAACCACCTGTAGCTATCATAAGCAGATCTCTGATCTGAAAAGTAACTGATGCTAACAGATCTACACCAGGAGTAGTAGGTAATCTAGCTGATCCATAAGAACCATGCGGATAACCTATATTTGTAAACTCTCCGAACATTCTCATTAGAGATGCTGAAAGAGTTAGATGAGATGCATAGAAGTGTAAGTTTTTCATTATGGATATTAGTTGAATGGATAGATAGTTGAATGCATCCAATCCACCTGTATAGTATTGATAGATCATAGTAACAAAACCTGCTATCGCGTATACACCTATTAGTAATAGCAAACTCAATAGTAGCTGTTGCAACTCTATCTTGAAATTCTGTTTCCACTCTTCGTTACTACTAAGTCTAGCCATGACAAATAGTAACAATATATATCCAGCAACTATCATTACCAACGCTACAACAAAACTATCTATGATCGACAACATTCTACAGCACCCTCTCCAAACCTAGTATTCTCTGCTCAGCTCCAATTACAGATGCTACTGCTCTATATCCGGTGATAATTAGAAAGATATCTAAAAAGATAGTTATAGATCCATATATAATTATCTTGTAAGCTATCAATGCTGCTTCTAATGCAGTTCTAAACATTAGGAATGGTAAGAATGGAATATTTAGAGCTCCATATAGGATTTGGCTCAATCCAGGGATAGGTAAAACCTGAGTTATTTGGATTGCAAACAGGAACATATTAACAGCCATTCCAAGTATATTTATCATTGCAACTGCAAATGGATTTAGAGATGATACTATGGATGCTGTGGATATAACCTGTTTTATAGCTGTTCCTACTCTAACTATTGCAGAGTATTTTACTGTATTTGCATACAGAGATCCAAGAGGAGCTAATACATTCTCTGATCTGTAGTCACCTATGTTAGCTGTTTGATATTCTCTACAAACTTCTCTGTCATTGGTCCCTGGGTCACATACTGATTGTGCATCTACGAATGAATATATATGAAACACACCTACTCCTTCTTTCTCCAGCTTCCCCACAGGATTGTTCTGATCAGGCTCCATAATATTGCTCCTATCTTGTTCTAGGAATACGTAATCCAGAGATTTCTGTATTGCCTTTTCTCTCTCTATAAATGCGTACTTATAACCTGCTCTTGTGGCAGGATTAGATCCTGAACTCTTATCCAAAAATTCTACTATGGTAGGAGAGATATAAGCTGAAATATATCTGTGATCAAAATCAGGCATATTCCTAAGAACAGTGTCTGAGTATATTATAAACACTGGGAAGAGATAGTAAAGTGTTACTGCCAACCCAACAATAGTCATTCCTACCTTTCTAGTAATAGGTATGAATATCAGAACTAGACCTAAAGGAATAAAGATAGACATAATTAGAGGTAAGTAAGTTATAACTGTGAGTTTGATATATTTATATACAAGAACTAGGAACAGACCATATGAGGCATTGTAGAGCAGTTGTATTACAGAATTCATCTTATAGAAATAATCAATACCCATCTCTGCTTTGTAAGGATCCAAACTAGCCTTTTGTAATAATGAAGTCATACCTTCCATTACTCTATTTAGAACAGACACTCCTTGCAACTTGGTCATCTCCGGATTTATTGCTGCATGTAGATGTGCTGAAAATGATCCAAAGAGATTAATCACAAAATCTGCTACGTATATATACATCAAAGTCTCCCTGAATTTATCGATATCCTTGTAGATTACTGCCTCAGCAATCCTCAGATTATCACCCGGACCCACAGGGATACCTAACCATGCCGATAGGAATAGATTATACGCAAGATCAATTGCAAATAGTAATATCAGATAGAAAACAACTATAATAACATCTTTAACTGCATCCAAGGATTTGGCCTGATCTTTCTTGAATATAAGATTGTAGAAGTATATCAAAACAGCTATAGCTAGGCCGATCCCCAGACCTAGAGCCAGTATTAATAGATTTCTGGTTATGATATCAATAATTCCCATCTATTTTTATATTATTTAAACACTTTTTAAAAAATTATCACTTCCTCCGTATGATTATGTTTCCGCCCTTATCACTATCAGATCTCTCCTTGAGTTTTCTAAGAATATCTATCAAACTCTGCTCATCCACCTTTTTTCCATATCTGGAGAAGATTTGTAACACAACAGATGCAGCCTGTTGAAAAAATTCAGGATTGGCGATTCTAACATTCATCAATCTTGTATATGCCTCAGGAGTAAGGGCAATTACTAATAATCTCTTTATCTCTTCTTCCTTGTCTCTAGGTTCCTGTTTTGGTTTATTATCCTGATCCATATTCCTTAGCAAGAGAATCCAATAGAGCTCTTCCCTTGCCAGTCAATTCTCTACCTTTCTGAACCTTTCTCACATATCCTAATCTCTCCAAACCCTGAAGGATATTTCTAATCAATTTTCCTCCAGCAGGGTATTTGTGCTCTGGCTTAACTCCTCTCTTCTTTCTCTTACCATACATTTTTCTCAATCTAGACACACCTATAGCTCCATGTAAATATAGTTTTCGCATTATAGCCGCAGCTCTTATCCACCAGAAATCTTCCTGTTCGGGAGGTCTTTCTGCATATACTCCAGCCTTCACATAATCAACCCATTCAGGTTTGGGTAATTCGTTTTTCAATCGATCAGCAAGTTTTCTTATTAATACATCTGCTCTTATTTGGTGTACGTGCATGTTAATTAAAGAATTATAATAGTTTTTAAAACCTTTATCTAGTTCTAGATAATTTTACAAAATTCACCAGATCCATTTTCTGCTCAGTTAATTTTCTAGCAGGTTCAAGCATTCTTATCAGACTATCTGAAACAAATCTCTTCAAATCCATTGGATGGATCTTACCTTCAATGTATAATCTCTCAAACTCAGGCATAGTTAGAGTTATATCCCCTCCATATTTCATATCTCTAGGTATTGTAAATTCCTCCGTATCCGTTCTAATTATAATCCATTTCAATATCTCGTATACAACATTATTCTCCAGGACTCTTGGAGGACAATATGCCCCATTTATCTTCCTACGTATTTCCTCCTCAGAGTCGTGTATAAATATAGCACTGTTCCCTTTGCTCTTACTCATCTTTGCATCAACTATATCCATTCTACCATCATAATCTAGAGCAGGAATTAGATGAGTATGTAAACACACTGGTTTCTCTCTGTTTATCTTCTCTGCAACATCCACTGCTAACATATGAACCTTTCTCTGATCCATACCTGCATGAGCGATATCCACTTCCAGCTTGAATATATCTGCAGCCTGCATGAGAGGGTATATGAAGAATGAGACAGGATTACTATCAGATTCTTCTCTTCCCATGATAGTAAGTGTTCTCTTTACTCTGTTCACAGTACTTGAGTTACCTATTTGCAAAACCAATCTCCAATAATCGTTATCATATAATTCTGATGCTAATATGTAATTAGCTTCTATCCCCATAATCTCAAGAAATGGTCTAAAATATTCCGAGGATACTTTTCTTATAAGATCTAGATCACCTCCAAACTTACGATTTATCCAACTATGATAATCAGCTATAAATATGTTTACATTCACTCCAGCACTCTTTAAATCTCTCACTTTCAGCAATGTTGATATGGTACCTAAATGTATCAATCCGGAGACTTCAAATCCTATGTAATGCTTAAGTGTCTTTCCTGATTCTAGTTTAGCAATCAGCAGATCCTCATTAACTATCTCTTCTGTAGGCCTTCTCTTGAATAGTTCTAATCTACTATCTAGATCACTCATTTCTTTGCAGCTTCCTCAATCTTAGCTATAAATCGATCCAAGGGCAATGCTCCCTCAAATTTAACTGCTCCATCATTTATAACTATTGTAGGTACAGCTCTTATATTGTATTTAGCTCCCTCCTCCTCAAATTCGGTCACTTCAACTGCATGTGCTGAGAGATTTGGATTAACCATTGCTGTTGCAAATGCCATTGCTACTGCTGTTGGACAGTATGGACATGTTGGGGTTACATAGACATTTATCTTAATTTTCTTATCGATTCTATTTAATTTCTCTATTTGTTCCTGAGGGATATGTATGTGTCCCAATGATACCTCTAATATAGTCTCTATAAATACACTAAATTCCTGTTCTGATGGAACGCCTCTATAGACTATCTGTCCTTTTATATTATTATTCACAAACACAATAGCAGGAACATCAGATTCACGTATTCCATATCTCTTCTCAAATTCAGGATGATATTTATCAAATATAGTTATCTTCAGTTTAGGTATATTCAATTCGGCTAGTTCTGTAAACAGTTGTTGTATATCTTTACAGTAAACACAATTTGGGGAATTGTGATCTAGAATAACAACTAGTTCTACCTGGCTCTCCATCTTGCTCAGATAATCTGTTAGGATCTTTCTTGTCTCGGCATCTAATAAGTTTCTCATGGAATCACCTGTTTATATTTAAAAACTTAGGTTTTAATATATATATGATATTTGAGATTAAAAGTAGTATAGAGATATTTAAACAGGCGTATGATCTGATCATATTATTAGGATTTGTTATACTTATAGTCACGGGTATTCTAATATTGACCTTTCAAGATTACATATATATTTCAGTTACAGGAATATTCCTGCGTATATCTAAGATAACTGAAATAAATCTACTCGAGTTCATATTTGCACTATTCTCTTTTCTGATCGTTATTGCACTCTATACCCTATCTCTGATTATATTAACAGTAGCTACCAAAGAATACAGAGCCGATAGAATATATCCAAGTGTGTTTATAAAAAACATCACCTCTAGTTTTCCAGAGGTTTATAAGATATTTATAATCTGGTTTCTGATACAGTTCAATCTCTCAGTGTTATGGTATGTAAATGCATGGGATCCGATGATACTCTCTATAATATTCTTCCTAATCAGCTATATATTCCTATTTATACCATACGCTATTGTTATAGAAGAAGTCGATTTTGATAGAGCAATTAGGAAACTATATATTTTTAGAAAAGAGCTAGCAATCTATCCTATTATGTATTCTGCTATAGGCTTGATAATAAATCTAATTCTAATCTTCATATTTGGTCTAGTATTTCCATTGGATATTGTTAGAATTATAATGTTGATAATAAACATATTTATAATAGTACCATTCCTTGTGATTCTAGGGGCTAATTTATATTTTAATAAGTTTTCTCTATCAATTAGAAAAATATGATACAAAAATTAATACTGCAGAATTGGATGTCTCATCGAGATACACAGATCTCCTTTAGACATGGTAAGATATTAATTCATGGTAAGAATGGTTCTGGGAAGACTAGTATTGTAGAAGGAATTGTGTTTGCTCTATTCGGTGAAGTAAAGACTAGTTACAGAGGGATTAATAAGCAGAATAGGAGGAATTTCATACGAGATGGGGAGAAGTCTGCAAAGGTAGAGATTGAGTTTTCTGTTGATGGGAAGAATTTCAGAATCGTTAGGAATTTATATAGAGATAAGCCGAGTAGATCTGCGCTATATTATAACTCAAATCTTATATCTGAAAATGATGATGAAATACTAAAACATATTACTCGGGTTCTGAATATAGACGAAAGATTATTTGGTAATGTATTCTATGGAGCTCAAGACAATATATATCAGCTAATAAACATGCCTCCTAAAGAGCTAAAGCTAAATATAGATAGAGTATTGGGAATAGAAGAGATACAGGATAGAATAGATAAGATAACTAAGATAATAAATAGGATCAAAGATCAGATAAAGCAGACGGAGATTGATTTGGATGGTTATAGAACTAAGCAGAAAGAATTGGAGAGACTCAAATCAGGATATCAAACCACTCTCTCCAGAATAGAGGAGTTGAACTCACAATTCAGATCATTGCAGAATGATTATGAGAGTATGACTAAACAGAAGGAAACAATAGAACAGAAATACAATACATATATTCAATACAGAGATAAAAAAATAGCAACTGAAACCAAGATAGATAGGTTAAATCAGGATATTAAAAAATTGCAACAGATAATCAGCAATACTCAGTTAGAGGATCCAGAAGTATTAGAAGAGAAACGATTGCAGCTAGAGAAGGAGATTGAGCAGTTTAGGTTATATACAGATCAATCGATGAAATTGAATGATCTGCAGAATCAGCTCAATCAGAAGTACGATAGTGTATTTAGAAATAGAGAAGATTTGTATAGAACCTTGCAGGAGCGTAATCTTGAATTAGATACATTAAGAAAGGAGTTGGAACAACTGAACAGGTCCAAACCCTCAAATTTAACTTTTATAATAGCTTTAATTTTAGCTATGGGTGCTCTTGGAATTGGGATATTTGTAATAAATCTTGCCTTATTACCTGCTATAGTTTTTGGGATAGCAGCATTATATCTTCATATTAAGTACAATGAACAGAAGAGTAGATGGAGTAATGAATTAGAAAGAGTTAATAATGATACCAAAAGGATTGAAGCCGAGATCAGTTCTATCCGGAATGAGTTAAATGTTCTGGAGCAAGAGTTGGAGAAATTGAAGAATGATAAGAATAGTGTCTCCGAACAACTTAAAGATATCATGAGTAAAATCCCTTCTGATTATGGTAAAGAATTGGAGAGACGCAGAGACCAGATATCTAGAGCACTTGGAAATATAGAATCTTATAAGAAAGATCAGAAAAGATTATTAGAGTTGAGGCAGGAGTTGGAAAATTTTGTTAAAAACTTAGAATCGATAGATCAAACACTCAAATCACTAGAGATAAACGATAAAATATACAGAGAATGGTCTAAAAGATATGTAGAATTACAAGAGGCTATAAAACGTACTAAATCAGAAATAAACCTACTAACTAATCAGAGCAAAGAGTTCCAGAAGTCTATAGAGATACTGGAGAGAGATATTGAAGATATGAAAAGGAAAATAGAGCGTGTGGAGATATTAAGAGCTTTGCAGAAAGAATTAGAGGAGATAAAGAATAGAATTTCAGATCTACAGACGAAAAATAGACAAGTATATATACAGAACATCAATCTAGGTATGGGTCTATTCTGGAATTCTCTTTACGCAGGTGTAGTTTACAATGATCCAAAGATAGCTGTAGATAAATCTGATGGATATGAATTGAAGATCTCCATAGGAGATAATGAGGTTTCCGCTGATCGATTGAGTGGAGGGGAGAAAACTATTTATGCTCTATCATTGAGACTGGCCATTCTGAATCTGATCACTAGGAGATTAAGAGTTATAATACTAGATGAACCAACCCATAATCTAGATGATTCTTCAATAGATAATCTTGTAGACAATATCAATAGACTGAGTTTAGATCATATAGATCAATTTATAATAATAACACATGATGATAGATTAAAGAATAATGTGATGTGGAATCAGGTTATCCAAGTATTCAGAGAAAAGAGCAAGGATGGATCTGTAAATTATAGTAAAGTATTGTTATGATATATAATATCGCTGCAAAAGTATTATATGCAAATGGGTATGTACAGTTAGCAGAATATGCATTCAGAAAAGCTAAACATCTATCTGATGAGGATAAGTTATCACTAGCTATCATATATATCAAACTTTTTCAGAGACATCTGGATGATGAATACATAAAAAAGGCAATTCAGATCCTTGTAGAGCTAAGATTAACCATACAGGAGGCAAATCAACTTCTAGAACGTATTAATCAGAGTCCAGAATTGAAAGAATACATAGAGATCCTAATACATAACATAAAACCATATTCGCAGGGGGAATACGATCCGATAGTTTATCTAATATACGATTACTTCAGATCCAAAGGGACTGTTGTTGAGAAATCTGCTATTCAGGGTATGGTGGACAGAGCTATCAATTATAGCGATGATGTAGTGGATAGGATAATGAAAATGCAGGCAGTTGTATTTGCACTAGAGAACAATATCGAATATAAGCCAGAAATAATAGAATATCTGTTGGGCAGCTACAGTTTTCCATTAGGTTATAATCCTATGCTATTACCCAAATCCATAAGAGAGAAATTTTTAGAGATATTCTATTTAGATAGGAAAATTATTGAACTCAGAAAACTTATCAATAGAACAAATTTACCTGCAATACAGACTAAAATAGAAGAAAATAAACAGAAATTAATAGAATTGATCAAGAGTACTTACCTCGGATTACTGGCTTTCTACGATACTGAACAGGCTTTGTATCTATCCAAGCTCCTTATATTCTCCCTAGTAGCACTTCCCAAAGAGGAGAAGAACAGGATCTATGAAGAGTTGAACTTTTAAATAAGTATTCTATAAAAATAGCATGGATGATTTAGAGAGGTATTATAATGATTTTAGAAAACAGGCGCTCAAGAATAGAATAGATTATGGTAAAGCTGATCTTAAATCTACGGTGAGTTGGGTTCTATATGAACATCCAGAGCTAAAAACAAGAGTAAAAGAGATCATACCAATACTTAATAACATAATTAATTCTGTTAACAACATGGATCTAGGAGAGGCGGAGAAAGAGCTAGCTCAATATAATTACCAGGAGTATGTGAGAGATGAGAAGAGATACTTATTACCTAACGATCCTAGCTATATAGTACTAAGATTTGCCCCTGAACCCTCAGGATATATGCATATAGGACATTGTAAATCTGTTTTTCTAAACACATTCTACCTAGAAAAGTATTCTGGGAAATTGATATTAAGATTTGATGATACTAATCCGGAGAAAGTATCTGAAGAGTTTGAAAGAGCTATGATAGAAGATTTAGAGTGGCTAAAGATCAAATTTTCAGACGTCACACATTCCTCAGATTATATGGATGTTCTGTATAAATATGCGGAGAAATTGATAGCTGCAGATAAAATGTATCTCACCCTAGCTAGTCAGGAGGAAATATCTAAAATGAGAAAGGAGGGGATTCCCGTATCAGAAAGAAATAATAGTGTAGAGGAGAATCTAGAAATGTTCAGAGCAGCTGTTAATGGAGATTATGACGAGGGGGAGATTGTTGCACTATATAAAGGTGATCTGACATCAAGTAATACTGTTATGAGGGATCCAACCATGTTCCGAGTGGTGAATCACCCACATTATAGACACAAGACCAAGTATAAATTCTGGCCAACTTACGATTTTGCCACACCTATTCTAGATAGTATTCAGATGGTATCTCATGCTTTAAGATCCAAAGAGTATGAACTAAGAACTGAGCTTTATCATTCTATCTTAAGAGATTTAGGACTGAGGGATATAATCCTGATACATTTCTCCAGATTGGAGATTAGAGGTAGTGTTACATCTAAGAGAAAAATTAGAGAACTTGTAGAGAGGGGAATAGTAGATGGTTGGGATGATCCTAGACTAACTACGGTTAGGGCTCTTAGAAGAAGAGGGATACTGCCCGCAGCTATAAAAGAGTTCATATCTAGATTCGGTCCAGGTAAGCAGGAGACCGAAGTAGGTTGGGATATGTTGCTAAATATAAATCGAGAAATAATGGATAGGAAAATGAAAGATATCCCTAAAATTCCATTCATAAAGAATCCAAAGATGATATCTACAAGGATAGTAGTAGAAAGAGAAGGGGAGAGATTTCTCTGGGAAGGGACTCTCTATATTGATGAAAAAGAATATTCTGATATTCTGAATCTCAGAGGTTTAGGAGTTGTCAAGAACATTAATGGTGTTTTTGTAAGCTATCCTTCCGATAATCAATTACCAGTCACAGATTGGGTGGAGAAACCTCAAACCATAAGAGTAAAAATTCCCAGAGAACTGTTTTTAGGGGAAGAAGAGCTCAATCCTAATTCCATGGAAATCATCGAAGGTGTTATATCGGATAAATATTACAACAATGATCGACTCTATCTAAATAGATTGGGTTATGTAATAAAAGACAGGGAGAATGAATATATATTTACTTGTTAATGAGCTGATCAAACAGATAATTATGAAACCTCAAATCGAATATATCTGGAACTAAGGTAGAAGCGTTATAGGAGGTTATAGCATCAATAGCTCTGGTTATCAATTTGTCATCCAACTTAATCTGTTTAAGAGCCATGTATGATACTACAGATGGAAATACTAATGCATTGTTTATCTGATTCCTATTATCACTCCTCCCATTTGCATATACACCGATCTTTTTAGACGATTTAGCCTCTTCTTCGCCTATTTCTGGTATTGGATTGGCTAGAGCAAATACTATTGCATCATTATTCATCATATCAATATGGGAACGATTTAAGATATTTCCTTTGGAGAATCCTATGAATACATCTGCTCCAGTGAGTGCCTCATTTAGAGATATTTCAGGAACTTTATACATCTTAGCTATTTCTAACTTATACTTATTCAGATCCTCTCTGTTTTCATTAAGAGAGCCCTTGGAATCAAATACCACCACATCTCTAACACCTATTAATCTTATGTATTTTGCAACAGTTAATCCAGCTGCACCTGCTCCTAATAAGACCACTCTAGGATTAGATTTATTCAATCTGAGTAAAGCCCTTTTCAGTATAGATAGAACTGCAATAGTACTTCCAAACATATCATCATTGAATACAGGAATCTGCAAATCTCTGTTCAACATCTCATGAAGTTCTATACAATCAGGACCTTTCACATCTTCTATCATTATCAATGAATAATTATCCTGAATTTTCATAGCAACATCATATATATCTCTGTATGTACCTCTAATTGCGATTGGTACTGGATTCACTCTCCCGAATCTCTTAAGAATCAATGACTTGCCTTCGAGAACAGGCATCATAGGTATTGGACCCAAATCACCATATCCAAGAACAGAGCTACCATTTGATAATATCGATACAAAATCCCCTCTATAAGTTAGATCGAAGGATCTATTGGGGTCCTGGCTTAGGATCTCCACAATCTTACCAACACCAGGAGTATAATGCTCTGCAAGATCTGTTCTATTATCTAACTTTACATTTAAATCAATTCGAATTTTAGACATACCTTAACTTATGTTTGGAATAGATTTAAAAAAATATGTTTATAAAACAACACAAACGTGAACGGTCTTATTAGAACTTTTGAGACTAATCGAGCTCGTCTTACAGATAATAATTTCAAATTAGCACGTGATCTTGCAGAGATGGGCCAAAAACCTAAAAGAGTGATTATAACATGTTCAGATTCTAGAATTCCAGATGAACTCTTTAAAGATAGCTTTATTGGTGAAAATTTTGTTATAAGAAACGCTGGAAATAGTTTGGATAACTACGCATTAGAAAGTTTGGAGTACGCTGTATACGATCTAAAGGTCAGGGAGATATGTATCATAGGGCATACTGATTGTGGAGCTATAAAAGCATATGCTTCAAATGCTTCTGATGAGTTTCCAGCCATATTTCAAGCTATTCATAAAAATATCAGGCAAGCTCCAGATATAGAGGATTTAGAAATGGCAAATGTAATTGGATTGGCTAGAAGACTTAGAGAGATCTTCAAAGATGTTGATAATCTTGAGATAAATGCATATATATACAATATAAATGAAGTATCTTTAGTAAAGTTGGACTGGGAGATTAAAAAAGATATTGTTGTAAATAAAAGAATATGATCAAGACATCTGATGGTAAGATGGTTGCTAAAGCCGAAATATGTAATTACTGTGGAAGAGTAGTAGAGATATCTAAGATCAAGTCATCAAAAAATACTAACGATGTGATGATAAAGAAAATAAATATATGTAAGAATTGTTGGAGTAATAATCAGTACAGGAAGATGTTTAAGAATAATAAGGTGATACATCTAAGCCTATCACTCTTCTGATTTCACTTCTCTAAATGCTATAGTAACATCATCAGGAGCCTCTATAAATTTGAATCCAGCTCTTATTATAGATTGGACTATATCATTAGGGGAATCTCTTATCTCCCGAACGGTTCTCGCTAATTGTATAACTAAGAACTCAAATCCATTCTGACTAGCTATTCTATTCATGTTTCTGAATATTACTCTTTCTAAAACATCAAGATTCTCATAAGAATAGTCTATATGGGGCTCTACAGATAGGGCATTAGGTTCCTCGTCAAATAGAATTTGTATACCATCAAAACTAGCTTCATACATTAATATGACACTATATAGAACCCCATTGTCATACACGGCAAAACTATATCCCTCTACTAGAATATCATTTATATCTTTTATTTCATCCTCATCTAACTCTAACTCTCGAACCTCTTCTAAAAATTCCACTACTTCATCCAGATTCTTGCGAGTTAAAATTTTTATCTGCAGGTGTTCGTCATTGTATCGCATATTTGTCCCTCTCTACAATCCTGAGAGCTTGCACATCTACCAGGTTGGGGCTTACACATTTTAACTCCTATATCACAGTATTGCCATGATTGACAATCTGAATTTGATACACATCTACCTGGAGCCAATTCACATATATTCTTTCTCATATTACAAGTTTCCCACTGGGCACAATCTGAATTTGAATTACATCTACCAGGGAGTACTACACATTTATTATTATTACAATACTCCCAATTCTTACAATCTCCATCCACATTACAGAACCCATCTTTAGGGACACACCTATTAGATTTCTTATCACATTTTTCATAAGATCTACAATCTCCATCTACATTACATCTACCAGGCAGAGGTTCACATCTATTCATCAATCCGCATCTCTCCCAAGATTGACAATCCTTATCATTCACACAATATCCTGCTCTTGCTACACATCTAAAAGTCTTGGTATCACAAGTTTGCCAACTCTCACAATCACTATTCTTCTCACAGAAACCAGGTCTTACATCACATTTCTTTGTGGTAAGATTGCAGAATTGGTGGAGCTTACATTGGTTATTATCCACACAGAACCCTTCTTTAACAATACACTGATTGTTTCTCCTATCACATACCTGGTAGAAATCACAATCTCTATCAGATTCGCATGCACCAGCTTTCAATACACAACTCCCACCAGAGCAGGTTTGATATGGCTTACAATCGCTGTCAGCACTACACTGCTTTGTATTTCCGGATCCACTCCCCAGATCAATACATCCAGATAACAATACTAGAAAACCTAGAATAAATATCATTGGATTCATCTCTTCCTCACCTCCAATGGGATTTTTGATTTGGAAAACTCCAAATAGCTTAATTCAACACTATCCTTTACCTTGTTCTTGAGTTCAGATTCAGCACCACAGGATAATTGCAGAGCTCTAGCTCCAATTATTCTAGCTTTTATAAACTTATTCATGTTATTATTGTTCATAGTTATGTTTTTAAATCTAATATACCTTGCCAAATATATGGACGACTGATGTAGCTCCACTACCACCTACATTATTTGCCAATCCATAACTAGCATTCTTCACCTGTCTTGCTCCTGCCTTACCTCTCAATTGTAGTACTATTTCATAGATCTGTTTTATGCCTGTAGCTCCAACAGGGTGACCAGCAGCCTTCAGACCCCCGCTAGGATTCACGACTATCTTTCCCCCATAAGTAGTCAATCCTTCTCTAGCTGCTCTGTATGCTGTACCTCTTTCGAATATACCTAATGCTTCTAGAGCAAGTACCTCACCTATAGTAAATGCATCATGTACTTCAGCTATATCTATTTGAGAAGGGGATATATTCGCCTGAGCATAGGCTTTCTGAGAGGCTATTGAAGTAGCTTTAAGGAAAGTTATATCTTCACGATCATGTAGTGCTATGGTATCTGAAGCCTGTGCACTAGCTAATACTTCAATAGGTTCTGAAGTATATGAATAGGCTATATCCAGAGGAGCTAATATCACTGCTGCTGCACCATCTGTGATGGGTGATGAATCTAGAACCTTTATTGGTTCAGCGACATACTTTGATTCCATAACCTGCTCAACAGTAATCTCATTCCTGAATTGTGCATATTCTACATTCTTAGCATGCCTATGGTTTTTTACAGCCACATATGCAAAATCTTCCTCCTTGGCCCCATATTTTAACATATAAGCCCTCATCATTAGAGCATACAGAGCAGGGAATGTTGCTCCTTGAAATGCTTCCCACTCCTGATCTCCAGCAGCAGCTAGTATTTTAGTAACTGTCTCTGTATCCAAGTCTGTCATCTTCTCCACTCCTCCTGCAACAACAATATCATGTGCTCCGGAGGCCACTGATAGGTAGGCCTGCCTGAATGCAACTGCTCCTGACGCACATGCTGCTTCCACTTTTGTAACAGGAATTGGATTAAGACCTAATTGATCAGCTAACAGAGCTCCTAGATGTTCTTGAAGTGCAAAACTACCAGCAGCCATGTTTCCCAAATATCCTGCATCTATTTTCTCCCCTTCCAATCCAGCATCAGTAATAGCCTTTATACCAGCTTCCAGAGCTAATTCTCGCAAACCTTTATCCCAATGTTCCCCAAATTTGGTAATCCCTATTCCAATAACAGCAACTCTTCGCATAGTCAACTTTATGAAAAGATATATTTAAAAAATAGAGATCAAATGTTTAACAGAAGAGTGATCTGAGATTACGCCTTTACGGTTCGAATACCTGTCAGAGTCTCATGATAGAATTTACCTCCATTCAGTAATCCTATTAGAAATACGAATATCATAAGTAAGGGATGTTTAAGAACAGCTCTCTTGATCTTTGCATCTCTAGAAGCAGATTCTGTTCCCTCTACCTTCAACCCAAATAATTTATGACCTACTGTATGCTTGTATTTGTTCTCTGTGAAGTAGAAATATACAATAGGGAATCCTACTGCTAGTAGCAATTGAATGAGCAGACCTACTAATGATATAATACTCGAGAGCACTGGAATGAATATTAGCAGACTAACGAATATTACCAATACTATTCCTATAAGAATACTTATAATAAAAAGTACTACATACATAACTACAACATCTACTACATAAGCTAGAATACGCTCTACACTCAGATTTAACTGATTAATAGAACCACTACTCATTCAATTCACCTCTTAAATATAACATAATAGCAAATTTATTTAAACTTATCCCCTAGTAATTCTTCTAATGAAATATAATCCTTTCCTAACTCCTGATCTGGCTCATCATTTGGTATGTCATTATTCCCTTCCTTATCTTCCTTATTTCTCACTCTCCTTCTCACACTGGATCTAAATCTATCCACCTGCTCCTTAATTTTATTATCCATCTCTTGAAGTTTCTGTTTAATCTCATCTCTCTGTTTGGCCAATGTCTCAATTTGTTTGGTTACTATATTATATCTAGCATGTGCTTCAAATAGAGGGGAGTACTCCTTCAATTTCCTTTCAATATCTATCAATTTATCCAAATATTTCTTTTCATTCTTAGCATTTTTCGATTGAGTGACTAGCATGTATTCAATTCTCTTCTGCTTCTTCTTCAAATCAAATAATTTTAACTCATGGAATTTATCGACACTAGGTTGTAAATATTCTTTCTCCTTGCTCAGATACAGAAGATTCTCCTCCACCTCTCTTAGATAATGTAACAGCTCTTTTCTTTCTCTCATCAGTTTCTCTAGCTCCTCTTTATTGTTCTGCATCACAAATCACGCTTTATTAATAAATCGGATATCTTTTAAAAACTATATTTTTCCTCGAATCACTAATCTAAACAGATCATCACTCCAATCCACATCATCACTAATTCCCAGCTGAATATACTTAATAGCTTTCCTCTCCAATTCTCTTATAGACAGACCAGTTGTATCAATCTGTATAAATCTCTTATTCTCTAGTTTTATTGGAAAATAATCCAAAAGTTCAGCAGCTATATTCTCCCATATCTTCTTCTTACCATATCGTCTTCTTGCGTAGCGTCTTAATAGAGCTCTGTATGAGGCCCTTGTGATTATTATGATGTCAAAATCCATATCCAATTCAGCTAGCAGATGACTCTCTATCACATAATTATTTCTCGATCTGAGGATCTGTTCAAGTATAGTTTGTAATTTATCAATATCCACACTTGTTCCCAGACGATATTCTCTTACAATCTTTGCAACATCTATATAATCATACCCAAATCTAGAGGATAATATCTTTGCCAGTGTAGTTTTACCAGTTCCTGGTACTCCTGTTATAGCTATTCTCATTTACTAGATGTAGTTTTTTTCTTAAGAATCTCTAGTATCATATCACCATGCTCTATTGACACTCCTTTGATCACCAGTTCATAAGTAGCCTGGCCTGCAGTGTTTATATAAATTGTATCCCATCCCATAATAGTATCCAACACAGATCTTTTCAGTTGAACATCTGTGATACTCTTATATGGAATTTTTTTCCTAACCTTTGCCACGACTCCTTCCTCATAATACAGATAATCATCAGCTAGATCCAAGAAGCTGAATTTGAATTTTAAATAGCTAAATATCATCGCAAGAATTATTAGAGATAATCCAACTATCCTCAAGAAGATAAAATTCTGCTCAAAATACAGAAAATCGAATGGAAGATTGAGCCGGAGACCTGTGATGATCTCCGGTAGCATCAGTAAAATTAGACCTAAAAACGATATTAATAACCCATGAGTTAAGAACTCATAATAATAAGAAAAATAAAATCTCATCTATTCCTCTTCCTCCTCCTCCCAATCCTCCTCCTCTTCCCACTCATCCCAATCCTCATCCCAATCCTCCTCCTCTTCCTCCTCCCAATCCTCTTCTTCATCTTCATCTCTTTTAGGTCTTCTCTTCTCATCTTCATAAGGTTTTCGTTCGTCTGGTCTTTTCTCATCTTCGGGCTTCTTAGGGCTAGGCATAGATACCACCATTATGTTCTAATATATTCATTAATTTTTAAAACCTAAGCTTAAATCATAACTTATGATAATTCCCCCGGAACAGGCTATAGATAGAATAGTATCTGAATATTTAAGCAAAGATCTTCAGATTCAACAGGCTGGAATCGATGTAACTCTTAAAGAAATCCATTATTTCGTAGGTTATGGTAGCTTGGATTTGGATAATAAAAATCGAAAACTAGCAAAAACAATCCCAATTGAAATAGAAGGAAAAGAACATATAGCTCCAGGGGTATACAAGATCAAGCTAAATGAGTATTTTAAACTTGATAGGAAAACTATCGGTATTCTATTTCCTAGAACTACACTACTGAGAAATGGGGTGGCTATATATGCAGGTCTGTTTGATCCTGGATTTGAAGGATACGCTGAAGTTCTAATGCATGTTATCAATCCAAATGGTGTTGAGATATATGAGAACGCAAGAATAGGGCAGGTCGTATTTATAAAGAACACTAAATTACTAGGAGAATATAGAGGGATATACAAGAAGAGTAAATGATAGCTCTAATCCTAATTGCAATCTTGATATATTATGACCTTAAATATGTAAAATCCAATTATATATTAGCACTATTGATCACAGGGACATTATTATTGGAATTGGGTAAATACCAAATATGGATTATTACATTCTTGATTACAGCTCTAGTATTTGAAATTTCTATGTATCTGAAAAGAAGCAGGTTTATTGATTATGACGATTATATCCATCTAGCCAATTCTATAATTATACTGAATTCAATTTCAGATATAGTCATATTTGCGATATTGTATGTAATCTTAATTTTATTAATCTCTAGATTCTATGGAAACAGAATTCCCACTTCAGCTGAGATGTACATCAGTGCTTTAACTGTTCAAATAATCCCTTCTTATCTCTTAATTTAAAAGTTCCATATACTCCATCGTAGCCTGGCTGCCATTCTATATCTCCTTTTATTATTCTGTATATTCTCTCACCAATTTCACCATATTCAGCCATATCCTCTCTAGTAATCTTCTCATATATACTAAGCTCATTTCCATATAGAGATATCAATCTATTTACATAATCATCCACACGTTTGCTATTCTCATTCAAACCGGTTGCATAAGATACCACTTTTCTAATCGGTATTATATAAATAAACTTCTGCCTAGGTCTGGAGATATTATCCCTTAATTCCATACATCTATGGAGAACCCCTATAGTCAATTTCTTTCCACATTTTCTACATATATTCATATTCTGAATGCTCTCCCCCGGATGTAAAGAGATCCCACAGTTTCTATGACCATCATAGTAGTACTTACCCTCTTGAGGATAGAATTCATATGTTTTAATTATCTTTCTGTTCTTTATAGACGATATTATTTCATTGTATGTGATTCTCTCCACATCTATAACAGTAGCTTCTCTTCCCAGATTATCAGGACTATGAGCATCGGAGTTAGATATTATTGGAAAATCACCAGCATGAGTACTCCAAGTCATCTCTGGATCTGCGCTCAAACCCGTTTCTACTGCCAATAGTCTACGATCTATAACTTCATAAATGCTATTCAATCCATTCCTAGCCCCCAGTATAGAAAACCAAGGAGTCCATATGTGTGCAGCGAATACTTCCGTCTTTGGATTTAAGCTCTTTAGTAGATCCATCATCTCTAGCATAGATATATTAAGAGTAGGCCTGCCGTCAGCTTCAATATCACCATATTTTGATAGAGCATCTGCAATTTGTTTTGCAGATTCTATAGAATCGGTTAATATAACATTGTGGATAGTAAGAGTTTTAGAGTTGTATTCAAAAACATTATTCACCTCTACACTTAGCATAAATTTAATATCTCCCATAGTTAACAGACCATCTTCTTGCTCTAAACCTGTGAACATCTCCAACCACTTAGGATGGGTGAAATCACCGGTTCCAAGCACATTTATACCTTTACGCTCTGCTGTTCTAGCTAGAATGTATGGTTCAAGCTTAGATGAGGTAGCTCTAGAATATTTACCATGTATATGAAGATCAATAGTAAGATCCATGGATATTTTATAAAAATGTTTTTATTATAAATACATGAACTATCAGTCAATATACTTAATCATAGCAATCTTGGTATCTGCGATTATATCTGTTGTTTATTTACACTTAACAACTATCGACTCAATCAGAGATGAATATAATACTACAATAACAGAACTTTACATAACTATAAATTCACTTCAGGATAAATTAGCACAGGAAAAGTCTCAAAATCTCTTAGCATCAGAGATAATCAAAAATCTATCTAATCAGTATTCAGAATTAAGTAATGAGAAGGAGAAATTGGAAATGGAATATCAGGAGCTACTTCAAAAATATAACAACCTGAGCTTACAGGTGAATTCTACTCTAAAGATTATGGAGGAGATTATGAAAAATCACAGTAAGCAGGAAGAGTGGTTAATATTTAAAAATCTCTCACAATGGTTTAGAGAGAACTCAGAATATCCTGACCCCTATCTTAGATCCAAAATTCTAAGAGAATGTAGTGATGGCTTTAATCTAAAGATACCATGTGCAGTCTATGTTACCAGAATGGAGTATGGTTATAATAATAGGATATCAGAGTTTCATACCTTGAAAAAGTTTATTGAACAAGGATATGGAGATTGTAAACAGCATGCATTGATGTTGAGAGAACTATTACGATCATTGAATCCAAATATGTATCTAGAGGGGACAAGACCGGTGAGCATTCTGGATACACCATATTATAATTATATAGTATATCGAGATGTGATTTTAAGAGGATACACGCCTCAGCTATTTGCAAAAGTTAGTGAGTATGATTTTGTAGTAGTATGTTTTAACACAGAAAAATCTGGACATTGTGGTGTCGCAATATCATCTATCCCAGTCCAATCATATCAGAATCTCACCTGGGGATATGTGGTAGATCCTCTTACAGGAATAACTCTTGGTGATCTAGGTGGAAAATACATAGTGTGTAATTCACCAACATGTGCTAAAGAACCCAATCGTATATTAATGGTGATCCATGAGAAATGGATAGAATACTTCGATGGACAGATCTGGAAAAGATTGGAGTAATATCTATAATCATCAATGCATTAGGTTTATTATATTTCAATTCAATCAATATTTATGATATATTCTATTTGAATCCAAGTATCATTATATCAATAGTTACTCTCGGAATATATTCTTATAAGTCATCCAATCTTATCCCAGGGTTATTTACAGGGATTGTATTTGTAATAGCTTCTATTCTTTCCTCTAGTTCATATCAATTTCTCCTATCTTTCAAGGAGCTCCCTTCACCAGTATTCGGTGGGGATTACTATGCTCAGTTGGGGCAGATAAATTATGTAAACAGGACTCTGGATATTTTTGGAAACCAATATTACGAGGGAAAATTGTTCTCCTATAACCCACTCTACTCCTGGTTAGTTGTAATCACAATGAGATTGATGAATATCGATGGCATTTCAGCTATGAAACTCCTATCTTCTATCTTATTATATTCAACTATCATATGGTATTACATCAGTTTGAGATTAGGAGCATCCTACGGAGTGGCTATGTTAGTATTTATAGTTGCATCGTCTCTAACTCCAGTAATACTAAAATACACTGAATTTGCCGTATCTATTATCAGTCCAATAGTATTGTATTTGATATTAAAACGTAATTACGCTTTAGCTATTCTACTATCAACAATATCCCACTTTCTACTACTACTATATGTATTAATATTTATTTCATACGATATCATCCGTAGATTAATGAATCAGGAGAGATTAAATAATATATTCAAAGATATAATACCAATCCTATTGCTATTACCTCTAGGTTTGTATATGATATACAGACTAGATATATTCAACGAATACTTTCCTAGAAACAGATTGGATTTTCCAGTGTATTCCAATTCTGAGGGTATGTTGTTTCTATACACAAAATATATTCCGGAATGGATGATGCCGAAGATATTGATCATCGTGGCGTATTTATATAGCCTATTCAAGGATAGGAGATTGTACGAATTTGACCAATATATAATTCTCACATCGATTCTAATATTAATATCTCCTATTCTAGATCTATTCCTATTCAATACCGTACCTACCTACACAACTTCACTAGTATTAACACCCTTAATTTTGCTATCAATACCCTACAGAAAATCAGAATATGGTATGTTATTAGGATTATTCATCTTAGCACAGCTCCACTTTACGTATGAATCTTATACAAGCAGCTTTACAAATTTGAAGAAATACAACCTAACCCTAACAGATCTCTTTCCAGAATACGCAGAAGCTATTAGGATAATATCTGAGGATCCAGGTGTAATACTTAGTAATAAACCTATTGCCTTTGCTCTAAATGCATACACGGGAAACAATGTTGTAGCAAGTAGATGGGCCCAATCATTCCACTTACCATTTCTTAATTTCTCAAATAGAGATTTAGACGCTGCTATTATGTTATATTCATCAAATCGCAGTCTAGCACAGGAGTTATTGAACAAATACAGAGTAAAATACATAGTTATTGATCTGAATGGATTCATCGCATCAGAATTCAGTTCGATAATACCCAATATAAAACACTTATCTAGGTACGAATACAGACAATACATAAGAGATCCTCTGATCTGTTTAGAATGTAAATCTGAATTAGATGCAAATAGAATTTCATATATAACCGCAGATGGTTGGTTAGACCCTGCTATAAGAGAATTCTATATCAAAACATTTAGAATTTACATAATTGATTATAGGAACTATGAAAGAATTAAAATAGATGATAATTACAAACTTATTTATCAGAACAGATCTCTGTATGTTTATAAATTACAATAATTCAAACTGTTCCTCTTTGTAACCGAATTCTTTCAGCAATCCAGGTACTCTCTTTTTATGATCTCCTTGTAATACTATCGCCCCATCATCTCTGATAGTACCACCACACGCCAATTTTTTCTTCAGAAACTTTGCTACCTCCTCTAAATTTTTCTTGCCTACTCCAGAAATCACTGTAACTAGTTTATTGAATTTTGAAGTTTCTGTGTATATTTTAATTCTTACTGAGATATCCTCTTTCTCAAAATCAATCTCATTATCAAATCCAGGGATGTTAATCTTAGCCAATTTTTATTCCCCTTTCACCTAGGACAGTTAGAACCCTAGCTATCTCTCTTCGTATTGGCCTTCTCTTTATTCTATCTGTTTTAAGAAGTAACAATCGCAGATTTCTCTCAAGAGCAAGCAGTTCATCATTACTCATATCTCTTAGTTCTTTAGGTTTCATATTGATTTATTTATAGGAAAAACATTTTAAAAATCTATTCTTCAGATGATTCATCTATATCTTCATCTGGCTTGATCTCTATCTCTCTCTTGACTTTCTCTTTCTGTTGAGGTTTCAAATATGGCTCCACTTCTGGAGGAGTTATCATAACCTCTACTCCTACTACTCCTGCTTTGGTTACCGCTTGATAATTAATCATTTTAACATATTTTCTCAAATCTCCTGCCTTAGGGATAAACCCAAAAGATGCTTTGATCTTCCTTGCCTTAGCTCCTCTAGCACCCAACTTACCTTTAACGTATATCTCCCCTCCTATAGCTCCTGCTTCTTTGATTTTGTAGAGATACCTATATATTATATTTCTAATTGGTTTGTTTGTCTGTAAAGCTTCTTCTATAAAAGTAGCTATTACAGCGGGTTCCATGATATAATTTCTAGTTCTACTAACCTCTACATTTATATTCTGAATTCTGAATGTGTTGGTTACAAACTCTCTAATTTTCTGGATTAGATCATTCCTATTCGCATATTCCTTACTCACAGGGAAATACTCTAAGCTTATCTTGGTTTCCATAGGTAGCTTCTGAATTCTAAGATTGATAACTACTACACCTATATTCTTTAGCATGTGTTTGAGTTCCTCTGCAATAATTATCTCTGAGATCCTGTTATTGATGAATTTAATCCTTTGCTCCTTTAGCATCTATCTCACCCAATATAATCTCAGCTCGTGACAAAACATATCTCTGTCTGAAAGGTTTACCTTTAGGTTGAATTCTGTAATAAATCGCTTTCTTATTAGCAGCTACATGTATGATCTTAAGATTGTTCTCATCCATTCCTGCCTGTCTAGCATTTGCAGCACATGAGTTCAGAAGCTTCAGCATTATCTTGGCCTCTTTCTTTGGGTATCTTCCTTTTTCCCCGTGTTTCCTATGCCCCATTTTCTTATTGTACCTACGATATGGCACATATCTCTCCCCTCTTATTACCTGTTCAAGTAACTCTCTGGCCTGAACTAATGTTTTGTATCTAATAAAACTTGCTATTTCCACTAAATCCTTGTATGATGCATCTACACCTTCAATAGATGCTCTTGCAATTTTCATAAACATCACTTCATAGCTATGAACTTACTACCTCTAGTAGCTCCAATACCTGGACCAGCGTGTTTCTCAAATTTAGTTGTAAATGCAAATTCTCCCAATCTATGTCCTACCTTTTCCATCGAAATCTCTACAGGTTTCCATTCCTTACCATTATAAACTAAGAATTTCAGGCCTATCCATTCTGGCAAAATGACTGCCTCTCTACAATGAGTCTTAATACCCTCTTGCAATTTCTTAGAGTTTTTCTCCTTAAGTTTTCTAACTTTAAGAATTAATTTTCTAAATTCTATAGATTTCCCTTCCAGAGCTCTCTTAATAGCTCTTCTAGCTCTGCTCTTAACCAACTTCATAGCAGATTCTATATCGAGTTTCTTCAGATCATCCTCAGAATATCCTTTTCTAAGATTAGGTTGATAACTATACATATTCTCACCTCAATATCATGATTTAGACTTCTTCCTACCAGTAGATCTAGCGGCGATGTGTCCTACCTTCTGTCCAGGAGCAGCATTTCTTGATACAGTGGTTGCTTTACCTTCGTGGTGCTGCTTACCTCCATGAGGATGGTCATAAGGAGACATCTTAACTCCTCTATTTCTAGGCCATATTCTATGCAGTTTCCTAAATCTGTAATATGCATTTCCAGCTTTAACCAATGGCTTATCTAGATATCCTCCTCCAGACACTACCCCTACAATTGCTCTAGCATCCTTAGGGAAGACTATAACTTTTCTACTAGGCATCTTCACATAAACTCCTTTCTCATCTCTCGATAGGACTATTGCATATCCTCCAGCAGATCTTATGTACTTCCCTCCATCTAACTTTCTTCTCTCAATCATATAAACATAGTATCCATCTGGGATATTCTCCAATTTAAGTATATTCCCTAACTTCGGAGTTTGACCATTTATCTCTATTTCTCTACCTGTATAGATACCTTCTGCTGCAGGCACATAGAACACTCCTCCTTCATATTCTATCTTTGCGATCACAGCGGTTCTAACCGGATCATCTATGATGTCTACCACTTTTCCTATATAAACATTCTCTGATTTAGGTAGTTCTACTTTATATTTTGTGATTGTATCTGGAACTCTGTATCTTCCAGTTCCCTTACCTCTAACCTGCTGTTTTAATCTCTTACCCATACAACTCACCCGATAGTGATTTTATCCAATATTTCATTAGCATTATAATCCTTTGCTAACTTCACTATAGCTATTTTCTCGCCTCTCATATTTATATGAGTTCTCACAGATTCCACTTTTACATTGAAGTTCTTCTCGACAAACTCTTTGATCTGAGGCTTTGTGGCTCTAAGATCTACGATGAAATACAATTTATTATTCATTAAATCATTCATAGCCTTCTCAGTTCTCAGAATAGCAATTATCATAGTATCACCTAAATATCAATTAGTTTAGATAGCAATTCTCTCATAGCATTCTCGGATATCACAAGTTTCCTATTCTTTATCTCCCCACCAGGAGCAATATCTCTAACCATAAGATTTTTCACAGTCCTACATCTAACCCCAGGGATGTTATCAAAACCTTTAGTATTGTTTTCAGTAACAACAGTCACTCTCACCGGTACCTTGTAGGCTCTGGTTTTTCTCTTTCTTCTAACTCCAGTAATCCTCTTCCTGTCCACATCTATTTCCCCTATGAGTTTCTCTATAACTCTTTTCCCATCTTTAACTTTACTCACACTGTCTAAATCTCTAACAACAAACAGCTTGGCCCCAATTATTGCATTTAGCATAGCTAGTTTCTTCTCCTTGTTGTTTATCTTTTCTATCAATACTTTCTCAGGTTTTGGAGGGTGAGCTCTTCGTCCTTTAACTGAATGAGGAACTATTCTAACCCTACCATATCTACCTCCACCTAAAAGTTCTCTAGGTAATCTAGCCTGACCCTGATCTTTCAAAGAACCATATATGCCTTCTCTACCTACAAATCTAGCTGAGGTATCCATACCAGCCCATCTATAATTACCTTTAGGTTGGTACATATAGCTCTCTTCACTGAGTACTGCTCTTCTAATAAGATCGGATCTTATATATCTGAGTTCTGGTAGATCCAAATAATCAACAACTTGTCCATCAAGGTTCAGAATCTCAATTTTCATAGTATCACCTTAATATCTTTGAGTTCCTCCTTAACCCCAGCTCCCTCTGACATTCCCCGTCTAGAAATTCCTAACATCACAGGTCTCTTAACAGTTCCAGGAACACTACCCTTAACTATTACATAATCAGATTTTACAAACCCATAGTGATCAAATTTTATATTCAGATCAGAAGAGGAAATTACCATAATGGTTTTGTTCAGTTCTAATCTGTTATGAAAACCTGTCTGACCTGCTCTTGGAACATAATACATAACGTAATGAGGATGCCAAGGACCTAGAGTACCAACATGTCTAACTTTTCCAGTAGCTTTTCTCCTCTGTTTAGCAACTCCAAATCTTTTGATCTCACCTTGCCAACCCTTACCTTTGGTTACAGCTCCAACATTAACCATATCCCCTACTTTAAAAACATCTGCAAATCTCACACTCTTTCCCAAATAATTTCTAGCTAGTTTTATCTGTTCTTCTACAGAATCTCTGGGCATTCCAATATCCAACTCTGCTCTGAATATATGATTTACCTCCACTCCCCCAGTAGCAGTAGGATCTGATAACACTAACAATCTAACATATTTTACGGTTTTTGGATCGATATTCACTGACTTAGGAGTTCTTTTCATACCTAGCAATTTCTTTATATTCTCGTCAGCACTTATCTCATCCACAACCTTACCATCACTTAAGTAATACCTAATCCCATACACTAATATAGGAGGGACTTCAATTACAGTTCCAGCTACTACTTCAGTCTGAACTATCTTATCAACCGTTTTCTTGAAACTGAGTGAAACCATACCTACTTTGTATCCAATAAAACCAGATAAGGTGTATTTATCAGGTACTTTCATATGTTTGAGCTTGTAAATCAGCTGCTTTGCCCTCTTCCTCGGTCTTACAGCCAAAGATCCCCTTCTAGGTTTTCTAATATCAGTCATTACCTCACCACCTATCGATTTTCATTATATATCTATAGAAGCTTTTTAAAACAATATGTGCATAGCCCCGCCAGGATTCGAACCTGGGTTCCCGGGTCCAAAGCCCGGTGTCCTGGACCACTAGACGACGGGGCTTAATTAACTAATAATGTAATACTTTAAAAAATCTAAGCTTTGAGTCTAGGTATGAATGTAGGCTCAACTTTCCTCATTATTTCTATTTCTGCATTAAGTCTCGATATACTGTTCTGTAATTCTCTATAGTTGCTGATAACCTTAATATACTCTGGGTTTTCAAGGGTTTTTAGATTGTCTTCTATTAATTTTTGATATTCTCTAAATAGAGTTCTCTGTTCTCCGTCCATTTTTGGGAGTTCTTGCGATAGAAAGTCTAGTAGAAAATTGATCGTTTGAATATGTCCCTCTTTTTTACCAAATCCGTCTTTAAGTTTCCCATCTCTAACTCTGTCGGCAAAGACATCTATCAGAAAATCAGTATAGCTTAGTATGATACGCAGATCTAATACCAGATACTTGTGGATTTCATAATTCAATTCCTGAGGGTTCTGCGAGCCCACGTTATCGTAAAGTGCTTCTCGATAGATACTTCTTTTTATCATATCATCTAAAGGGATATTTATCACATATATTTCTCCTGTATTAGTCTCATGCATTTCCTGAATATTACTCTTAGTTAATCTGTCCAAAAAGCTACTATATTTATCACGGTTCTCCTCTAATAGCTTTCTAATTCGGTTCAAAACCTCTTTCTTATGTTCATCAAATATCAATATAGAGTTAGAAATATTGACAACATTTTTATCAATATTAAATTCTTTAATCCTATTAGATATACCATTTATCACTTTTTCCAGATTATCCTCGAATGCCCTATTACTCTCTAACATACATTTTATTTTTATATTTCTATTTAAAAGATTATGCTGTAATATTGTCTGAATAAGGATTATCCAACCCCAATTCCATCAAGTTCATATACAGAATGCCTTGATTAGTTACATCATCCAATTTTTCGATACGAATAGCCATATTACCAAGTTCCCCAAGACGTCTTATAAGAGGGAATATAAGTTTTATATTCTTATAAGTTTTGATATTCTGATTATTCTCATCATAAGCAACGGCAATCTGATTTAAATCTAGATTCTCTAGTTTCTTGATCTGTTTTGCTAGTTTGATCAGAGAGTCATAAGTAGTGGTTGATAAATGTATTACAGAATAATTTTTTAGTTTTGTGAGATTTATATTTTTGGCATTTTCTTTTGGATATTTATTGTTGATGGTTTCGGTCTGAAAGAGATCAGGTGTAACTAGTTCTAAATATTTTTTGTTAAAGTTTACAGAAAAAGACAGAACAACAATTTCATTATCACTGAATATATTTATTTTATCTAATTTCCTCTCGTCCAGCCTAGAAGCATATCTGGATATAATTGAATACATATAAGAGTTTACATTATTAATCATCTTTAATAATTCCATAGTTTTTATCAAATACTCTCGGGGATTTTTCTCTAATTTTGCTAGATAGAGCTGGAATACATATGTGAGATTGAATATCATAAGATCATGTCCTATCCTTATATTTGGTCTTAGATCATCATTACTATTTATGAACAATTCTTTCATTAAGCCATCATATAGATTTTCAAATTTTCTACGATCGTTGCTAATCAATCCTGAATAGTTTCTATATGCATCCTCCTTAGATTTCTGGAGCATTTCTCTAAACATGCTTTTGATCATCTCCCTATTTTTAGAAATATCTATTTTTGGTTCTTTGATTCTACCTTCATTCTCCTTGGAGATAACATATTCTAACTTTTTAACTATTCTCTCTGAAGCTTCTTCGATAACTTTATTTGAAAACTTTGAGGTCATATTAATTCTAACAACCAATCTTTTTTTATTTATATTTACTACTAAATTTTCAAGAATTATTTCTTAACTCTTGGTGCTAAGTCCTTCTTCCTGAACTTAGTTCCACCACATTTTCTACATCTAGTTGCGTTTATATTGTTTTTAGTTTTGCAATCTAAACATATCTTTATAGCTAATAATTCTGCATTTGCCTCAGGTATTTTACCCATATCACATCACCAATGGGCCTGGTGGGATTTGAACCCACGACCTCTCGATTATCAGTCGAGCGCTCGTACCTAGCTGAGCTACAGGCCCTTAATTTATTCTAAAACAAAACATTTTAAAAATATTCAAACAGATATAATTAATATGATATATATGTTATCAAAAATGGTAGTAGCTCAGATTATCAGTGAATGTTGCCCTATAGGTATTGTAATCATATGTCAGACGTGAGATCATGAGGGAAGCTGTGTATAGAGCACTGGTTGATTACGCCCCACCAATACTATTAAATAACAGATACATAGCAAATTTTATAGAAAACCATGCTATTAAAAAGAGAGAGTATAATTCGAGAGAATTAATGGCCTTCTCTGTGTTACCAACTGAGAACATGAGAAGAGTTTATAGGCATATATTAGATATATATTCTAAAGGAGATTTGCGACTCAAGCAATCTGAATATAACTTCTTTAAATTATTGATATTAGGCTATGGAACAATGAGATTGTTTGATTGGCCAGAGAGAATAAAATATGGGCTTGCTATACCCGAACTATTTATACCTATGCTCAATATAGCACTAGAGGAAGAACTCTCTATAAGACCCAAATATACATTTGGTAGATTGTATAACGATATAAAATCTCAGCTCACGACACTACATTACAGATTGATGTTCAGGGATTTAGGTTTTATATCCAGCGTAGGTGAGAACTGGGTTAAAACATTTATAGAAGATTATTTAAAATTAGGATTGGAGTCAGAAGACTATACACTAATAAGATTGCTGAATTATGGAATCACAAACTCAAAAGTAGGGTTGAGAAAGGTTATAAGTTTCTATAGAGCAATACAAGACTATCCTTATGACAAGGAGAAATTAATCGAATACGTAGTATCTAACAATCACTTGAGTCTGCTCGATCTGGATAATTCTAAATCTATTATATATATGATTAGATTAATGGAAATTACTCAGAATATATCTCTGGTTGCAACTCTATTAACTCATATTAAATCTGATCAGGAAATGTCTATGGTGGAATCGATATTAAAAATAACAGGTGATTACTATTCAAAGAACACATTTAATAGAGAATTATTCCATACTATCACAAAAGATATCTCAATTTCTTATAGTATCCTAACCAAAAACCATAAGATTCCTCCAAGACTATTAGCTCTTGCTATAGATGTAGCTAAACTATATGGATTAAATGAATATACCAGAACTATTAGAGATGAAAACGATATATTAGAAGAGCTTAGAACGCAGCTCAATACGAGAGATATCGAGATGGTCGATATTATATTTAGGTTTATAACTCAAAAGGGTGATGTTCAATTAGAACTGGATAATATGTACGTTATAAATAATTTTAATATAATGCAGGATTACGTTAGGGATTATAAAAAGGCAGAGAATAGGCACCTATTCAGATACGATAACAGATTCCTAAACAGAGAAAATCTACTATATCTAAGATTGAAGAATCCTAAAGATTGGATAGATGATAAAGAGAAAGATTATATGTTCTATTGGGATGCATTCGAACAGATTAACTTAGGAGTGATCTCTGAACTAGAATCATATAATCAGTTATTTCTGAATCGATCAAATATCAGTGAAGAACAGAGAAGAAAATACAGGGAGAATTTGAATAAATTTAGGGAAATTCTCTTAACTAAACCTACAGATCCCCAAGGTATTCAGATAATGAAAAACTATTTGAATAATATGATGAATGTTATAGAAAGTGTAACAAAGCGTCAGAATAGTAGGATAAGAGAAATAATCGATAGTATAGATCAGTTTTGGATACGGATATATGAAATAGGGGATTTTGAGAGGATCCTTAGAATACAGGAGATACTGAATAATAGTAATTCATGTTTAAGATATGATGGGCATCTTGAGAAGAGACTAGAACTATTTGGATTGGCAGCAGATCCTAATAGTAAAGTTCTAGTAATAGAGAGCAAAAAATTTAGTAAACCTGTAGCCAGAGTTATATTTAGATTGGCGTTGTTGAATGGAGAGTTAGTATTGAGCAGAAATAATCTATATTACAGTTCTGCCTATGAAAATCTAAAAGTACCTTATGTAGAAATAGGGGATAAATATTTGGAGAGTAGGGCTGCAGGCTTGAATCTGAGATTCTTGCGTCAGGCTGAGCCCATAAGCGGTAATTCCTTTGGAGTAACTTTCTATGAATAGAAGAGAATTGAATAATAATATCACAAGGGAAAAACTGTTTCTAGATACTTACACAGAGATAAAAAGAACTCTAGAGAGTGTGCAGGATAAGAGCATTCCAGTCAGAGATGCTATAGAGAGATTAAATTCAATCCGTGAGAATTTTAATAAGCAGATAAGAGAGGTTACTCTTGAAGACAATGTTGCAATCCATAGAGTTATCTATATGGAATATTTCATACAAAATATATTAGAATTCTTAGAGGATCTTATGTATGTATTAAAAAAGGATAGTTCATCAAGAATTGCAATCGATTTGATACGACGTAAGATAATTTCAGATGACAGTAGGTTGAAGCGTATAGTGATAAATTACGATGATAAGATTGGTGATATATTAGAAATACGCTCGAGATACAATCCAATAATTTATAGAGATATAGATTCGGTTATGGAAAATTACAGAAAAACTCTGTTAGAGATTTTAAAGGAAAATATAAGATATTATAAGGAATCGATATCTATGCCTCAGTAGCTCAGCCTGGCAGAGCGACCGCCTCGTAAGCGGTAGGTCGAGGGTTCAAATCCCTCCTGAGGCTTTATCCAGATTGATTTGTTATCGGAAATAATAAATCTTATTTATAGATATATTGGACCCTGGGGGATTCGAACCCCCGGCCTCTCCCATGCCAAGGGAGCGATCTACCACTGATCTAAGGGCCCATCTTCATAATTCTTTTCTTTAATATACCTAAGACTATTGATATAATTATGACAAAAAATATAAATATCTTAATCTCACCGACCACGTATCGAAGATTTAGTATAGGAAAAGGTAGATAGAGAATTGCTCTAGGACATACATAGCTCTCTGGATTGATATCTTGAACAATCTGATCATGAAATAAATCTGGAACTTTATAAACACCGTTCTCATATATATATTTATTATCAACAATACATATGCTTCCATATGGATGATTGGCTGGGGATTCTACAATCAGGAACTGTATTATACTTGCTGCACCTAAGAACATTATTAAATATACCACACTTATCTTTAGCATATTTTTAAATTGCTCCATCAATAGCAAATTCAACAAATTCTTACGTTCCTCAATCTGTTCAGGAGTCATTTTTAATCCATCTTTCAGAAACTTTACATATTCTTCCCAATATCTCTTATTACCCTCTTGGTACTTCTTGTAGAAATCTTGCCTAGCTATAAAAAATACAGAAATCGAAGAGTAAATAAGAGCTAATAAAAATATGATCCAGAGATCTAGCTCTGGTGAATCCATTTTAGCAGATATTCCTGTAGATCCTCAACAGCCCTTTCTAATTCACCATCTCTATTTATAATTATCTTCACCGGAGCACCTGTTTTGATAGAACAGGAGCTTAGAACTGCTAGGTTCATTTCATTATGCAACGATATCTCAACCTTGTCTTCCTCATCTCTATATCTTGAACTATCTTTAGCCCTCCTTAGCAATATCTCCTCGTATTTAGTAGTTATATAGATAAAAGATGCAATTTCCATATTGTTTAGCATTGCATCGTGAATTCCAGGCATGTATCCAAATTCAGTTTTAATTGCTGCATGAGTATCTACAAGGATTAATTTTTTAGTAGTATTAGCTATTTCCTGAATTCTTCTAGCAACTTCTATCTGAACCTCTTCAATCTGAGGGGGGGTTAGTTTCTTTCTAATCTCATCTCTGTGCTTGATCCCATATCTATCCTCAACAATTCTCATCATCTCTGTACCAAAAGATATCACCACTATCTTATCCCCTAATCTCTTCACAACTTCATTTATAGTAGTAGTCTTACCTGCTCCAGGTAAACCTGTAATCACAATAATCATATCACTCACCAAGTATCTTAATCAATGGCGGATAATATATCTTTAGGAATTCTTTCATCTGAGGAATCATTCTATCATAAATAGATATCATCAAAAGTATTCCTGTAGCCGTTCCTAGAACCAGAAGTGCATCTCCTATTCCAGCTATTAAACCTATAGTAAATGAGCTCAACCTTATTAGACCATCTACGTATTCAGTAATTTTTCGCTCTAGGAGTCTTGGATCTCTCCTATATCCCTCTAAGCTTATGTTTGGATTGTTTGATAGGAGTTTTGCAACAGATTTCCCATCCTGACCCGTGGTTTCAGCCCATATAACTCCAAATACCATACTCAACAATGCCATAGCGATGATATGTATAATCAGGTGTAAATATTCTGGCAATCCTAATATAGGTGTTTTTGCTGTAAATAGAATTGCTATATACTCAGACATATTATAGCTATGAACCACAGGACCTAAGATATAAAGAACACCTCCAATTATTCTTACGATATCAACTAACAATCCCTCTCCAGGTACACTTATCATTGATACGCCTAATTGATAGAATATGAATAGAAGTGCAGAACTGAATATTACTGGAATTGTAGTTAGATAGAAAAAAGGTAGTTCTATCTTTCTGCTCTGCCCAGCTATGTTAATAGGTATGGGAAGCTTGTAAGACTGAATATAAGCTATTACATATATTGCCAAGAATGTAGTTAAGATGGGTATAAATTGTATAATTATAAATTGCAATCTGTCTATACCTGCTTGAGACAATAGATTTGGAATTATACCTATGAACTCATCCAGCATTAGATATCCGAGGAGAGATAATATTGAATAAGAAACTCCAGCAGCTATGAATAGTGATATTCCTGAGGTAAGTCCATACTTAGTAGATATCTGATCCAAATATATTACTATTACAGCTCCAAGAACTATCTGAATCAGAACTATCAAAAACACAATAGAATTTCCCCTGAAACTATCAGCAACAAATGGACCGAATCCATCAAATCCAACCATTGAAACACTTGAGAATATTCCTTGGAAGATTGCGATTATTATTGCGAATGTAACCTGAGCTTCCTGGAAGATCTTCTGGTTCTTGGTATTAGAGAGATCAAATTGTATAGCTCCTCCTTTAACTAATAGCTGTAATAATAGGCTAGCTATTATCATAGGTGCAATTCCTAGGGTTAACAGTGTTCCTATTCTAGATGCTGTTAGAGTAGAGATTATATTTACATTTGTATCTATTCCCTTAACACCTATTACAAAAGTATGATACATGAGAAAATACAAAAACAAGATGATAGCAGTATATTTGAATTTATCCACTAAACTTGGTGGCAATTTAGGGGATGCTATGGCTGGTAGGTATTTATGGAATTTTGCTAGAGTCTCTATCATTTACCTATCTCAACTACTTTTCCACCAGCTTTCTGAACTTTCTCTCTTGCCCTATTGGAAGCAGATATAACCTCTATAACAACAGGATAGTCTAATTCACCTGTACCTAGTAATTTTCCCTCAAATCTATATTTATAAACATCTCCTTCCCTCTCTACTTCTCCTCTCTCTATCATCCTCTGAATATGGTATAGATTTATCGAAGGTAGCTTCTCCCGCTTGGATACAAATCCTTTTCTCTGTTTGAGAAATTCTTCCTTATCCTTCAACCATGCGGTTTTCTCATGCTTCCAGAATCCTGCTTTACCAAATCCACCCCTGTTACCAGATCCTCTCCTATTCTTAACATTACCTCTACCAAATGTCCTATGCCCTAGTTTTTTAGTCTTCTTAGTTTTCTTCACTCTTTTGACCATATCACATCATCCTCTTTAACAGATCATCCATATCATCACGTTTACCCAAAGCACCTCTAGGGTATCTCTCCTTTATGGACTTCCATCCTCCTCTTGGAGGGTGTAATCTAAATACAGGATCTATAATCCATTTACCAGTGTTCTTGAAGTGTTCAATAACCTCATCAACATTATCAACACTTTTACTACCTATCTCACCTCTTTTACTAATCAGAGCCCTAAGAGTAATTTCATTAATCTCCCCATAAGCAACATAATTCTCTACTATCTTTAACATACCTCTTAGAGATTCACTGTCTTTGTATACAACACAGTGATTTGGTTTATTCAATCTGAGCAATCTCAAAGTTTCTGCGATTTTAGGTTTCAGACCAAATCTACCTCTAACTCTAATGATAGCTATCATAACAATTCACCTCAATATAATTGTTTAAGAGCTTTGAAAGTTGCAGCCACTAAAGACTGAATGTTAGATTTGGACCCTCTAACACTACTCCATATATCTCTTACTCCTGCTAAAGATAGGATCACCTTTAGGTTATCATTAGCTGCTAGACCAAGACCTCTAGGAGCTGGTAACAATTCTACATAAGTAGCACTAACTTTTGCGGATACTTTCTTTGGAATAGAGTGTTCCAATTCACATCTACACTCCCAAGATCCGCATCCTCTTTTAATAGATATTATATTTCTCTTAGCGTTATTCACAGCCTTATCTCTGGCAATTGCTAACTCAGCAGATTTCCCAATTCCATAACCAACATGTCCATTTTCATCTCCAACTACAGCTAATACTTTATATGCAGTTTTCCTTCCGGAATCAGTAACTCTCTGAGTAGCTCTAATTTCTAATATCTCAGATTTAAGATTTGGTAATAGATAATCTACAATTTCATGCTCTAATATAGGTTTACCTGTAGCTAGCACTTCATCTATATTTTTATATGTTCCTGCTTTAACTGCCTTACCAAGTTCGGTCTTAGGTACCCAATCTTCCATCATTTAACATCACCAAGTATCATTTTTCTAATATTTTCAAATGCATTCTTATCGAAAGTTTTCGATTTCTCAATTCTACTCATGTCTAAATCTTCAGGTACTTTCACATCTAATCCTGCCTCTTTAGCACCATAGGCAACAAAGAAAGAGAAATTGTTCTTAGTAGGTGTATGCAATCCAATATCTAATACAGCTTTCTGTATGTTTCTACTAACAGCTTCCTTACCTATCTTTAGACCGATCAAATATGCTGCAGCTATACTCTTCAAACTGCCTTTCCAACCCATCTTTCTAAGATGTTTCCCATCAACAGAGATCTCAGTAATATCCCCCTTCTCTGCAAATCTTACTATACTTGCTATAACTCTAGTATTGGTTTTTCTAACAACTAATCTGGGAAGACCAGATTTGAGCAATCTAAGTCTCTTAGCATAATTAGTTTTTCCCTCTCTCCTTCTCCTAAAGTGAACCCTATACTTAGGTCCAGTAGCTCTAGCCATTCAAACCACCCAACCTAGATAGAAATTCCATCATAGATCTCTTGCTCTTGATCTCCCCTCCTTTGATCTTTCTGTACAACAATTTCTTAGTTGCATTATCAATCTTACCTTCTTCTTTCAATATCTTTACTTGCTTTCTAAGAGCTCTTACTTTTATCATCCATCTTCTTTTTTTGGATAATCTAGAATACTTAGCTCCTCTTCTACTACCCTGTCCTCTCTTTCTCTTCTCTCTCTTTCTAAGCAACTTCTTTTCAGGTACTATATCAGCAACCTCTTTCCATCTCTGCTTAACATCATTTCTAGTCACAAGACTAGTTTTAATAATCTCTAAAATCTCCCTACCTGGTTTAATCCTAATTCTATTAGTCCCCACACCTTTGATATCTGCTAAAAGCCTCTTAAATGTAGTGATATTCATTTTGAACTCACCTCCTTAACAGGATTCAATATGTGAATTCCTAATTCCTGGGCTCTCTTCTGAATCTCGAGCTTTTTCTTCTTACCCAATCTACCGCTCAATCTAATTGCATATCTATTTCTATCCAAATCATTCAACTGTTCAACTCTCTCTACTAAAATCTCAAAGTATCCAGAAGGATGCATGCCTCTTAATTCTTCAGGATTCTTGTATCCTATATTAGGGGATTTACCGTATTGCTTAGCCCTTACTCGTTTCTTATTATCAATACCTCTAGGCTTTCTCCAGCTATCCTTTATTCTTCTCTTCATCCTATGACCATCACTAGGTCCAATATTTTTAAATTCAGGAACCTTTTTCTTCTTCATAATATCACCTTATAAATACCATCTTGGAATACTCTCCTATCTTTCTCTCTAATAAACACAGCCCTCTTTATATTGGTATAAGCCTGTCCTAGCAATTCTTTATCCGGAGAAGATAGGATGATATTCTGACCTTTAATCTCTACCTTTACTCCTTTAGGTATCTTTGCATATCTGGGTTTTTTCTCACCTAGAAAATTCTGTATCTCTAGCACATTGTCCTTGTATACGAGTTTTATAGGAAAGTGTAGATACCTTGCTACCAATTCTATTCTATAAGGTTCCTTGATGCCTTTGAGTAGATTTAACACCTTCCTCTTTACAGTATTTATCATAGCTCTATTCTTTGCCTCCACCATTAACTCTCCATTTTCAATCCATATTCTCAAACCTTCCCCCTTGAATTTTAACTCGTAATCTCCTATTATGACCTTATTATCTTCAACCCTAACAGAACTATCCACCACAACTCTTATATCTCTCATCTGTTATCACCTCAGAATATATAAGCAATAATTCTACCACCAATTTTTAATTCCTTAGCCTTTCTATTACTCATAACTCCTTTGGGAGTTGTTAATATCAATATCCCCTCTACATATGAAGGTAAATATTGCATCTCTTTCTGTATTATCTCTAAATACTTAACAGGAGTTCTAGGATTAACTACTTGAAACTCTCTAATTCTTTCAGGTATCAGGGTGACTTTGAGCATCTGTAGGTATCCATCTCCTATTAACTCAAATCCCTGTATATACCCCTCTTCTTTTAGAACGTTCAGCACATTTCTAATCAATCTATTATTCCTCTTTAGAATAATCTCACGTTTTCCTACTCTGGCAGAAGTTTTGATCTGATTAACAACCTCTGCAAATGGATCTACAGACATCTTATCTCACCCTCAATGATATTTCTTAAATCCGAGCTTTTCAGCATGTTCTCTGAAGCATCTTCTGCATATGTAAATACCATACTTTCTTATCAGTCCTCTAGTAGTTCCGCATATCTTGCACTTTCTCTCTCCTTTTCCTCTAGCATTATCTATTTTCATGATATCACCTTAACATCAAATTTCTTAGATATAAAATCAATAGCCTCTTCAATTGTAACTCTTTGTTTCTTACCAATCTTCCCAGGTTTTCGTTTTCTTCTAGCCACTCTATACCCAGGCTTGATTAATCTAACCACTACATCAAATCCCATAACTCCTATTTCAGGCATATATTTAACCCCTGGGAAATCAATATACTCTTTTATTCCAATAGATAGATTACCAGTCTTATCAAACATACTTTTTCTTATAGTATTCTTCAGAGCCCCAAATGCTCTCCTTAAGATCTCTTCAGCATCTTTACCTCTTAGTGTTACTTTCACACCTATCTCTAATCCTGGTCTAATCTTAAATGTAGGGTTTCTCTCTTTTGCCTTAGTATAGATTGCTTTCTTTCCAGTAATAATCTCTAATAGCTTCTTTGCATTATCAAGTCGCTCTCCAGGCTGACCAACCCCTATATTCAGAACAACTTTATCAATCTTAACATCTGTGATCTTACCCATTCTCCTCACCCTAATAGGAATAGATACTTGTAATCTGTCCTTACGCTCTCCCCTTTCTCATTAACCACATCTGCAACTCTCTTACCTATATTCAAAACCTGTTTTATCTTTCCTCTGAAACCTCTGTGTTTTCCTCTTAGCACTATACATTCTCTATTTAGATCTTGAGAGATTATTTTTGATATACTTTTGCTATTCACATCATAAACCACAGAATCACCAACCTTTATAGAAGAATCTTCTGATAGTAGAGTTCTACCATTATGGAAAGTGTATTGGAGCTTTCCTCCTTTAACCTTAGTCTTTCTAATAACTTTAAGTATCTGAGAATTTCCATTATAATCTCTTGGTACAAAATAGCCATGTGAGTCTATATCTATAATATACTTTCCAACTCCATCAATATCGACTATATCCTGAAAACCTATAGGGAATTTAGGCTCTTTTACAATTCTTCCATCAACCTTAATCCTACCATTTCTTAATATATATCTCACCTCTCTCATATTAGCTGCTATGCCCATATAATCTCTTAGCAACACGCCAAGACTAATACTATCATCTTTTGGATGTGGACCTGGAGATGGTTTTAATAAATATTTCTTATCCTTTCTCCTTATCTAT
>JAUQPY010000028.1 GCA_030550115.1 Microcaldota archaeon | reverse complement strand
AGGGAATTTAGGCTCTTTTACAATTCTTCCATCAACCTTAATCCTACCATTTCTTAATATATATCTCACCTCTCTCATATTAGCTGCTATGCCCATATAATCTCTTAGCAACACGCCAAGACTAATGCTATCATCTTTTGGATGTGGACCTGGAGATGGTTTTAATAAATATTTCTTATCCTTTCTCCTTATCTTTATATATGATGGTAAAACTAATCTCTTCAAGTGTTTAGTAGGTCCTCTATTTGCCATTATCCTCACCTCTCTTTATAAGCATGATTTTAGATGCGTGAATAGGTACATATACCTCCTTACCTGAAGCATTCTTTCTTACTACCCCTTCTATATGAACTGTTCCTCTTTTAGTGTTAAGTTCCACCACCTTACCCTCCTTCTTAGCAAAATCTCCTCTCATAATTCTAACAACATCTCCTATTCTAACTCTTGTAGTTTTACCAAATTTATCAACAAGAGCCTTATCTACAGGAACGTTCAGAAACTTATTCCTAATATGTATAGGAGCATTATAGAGCATCTTTCTAACTTTAGATCTGTGCATGTTATACAACACCTTGAGAGATTGCTGCTATCTTAGGATATCTCTCAACAGCCTCTCTAGCCACCACTCCTTTAATTTCAGTACCAATAGGAACCCCATCATCATTTACTACCACAGCAGCATTATCCTCAAACGAGATTCTGTATCCAGCATATCTCCTGTATTCTTTTTTCTGCCTGACTATTACTGCTTTAACCTTGGTACCGACCATTTTTGGATCTCCTTTCTTTACAGAACATATCACCATATCCCCTACTCCTGCCTTTGGTACTCTTGATCTAACTCCCTTGTATCTTACAACTCCTATTATCATCAACTCTCTAGCCCCGCTATTATCATCACATTTCAAATAGCTACCTACACCTAATACCTTAACAGGCTTAGCTCTCAATGCTTTCATAAACCTCACCTCTCTTCAATATCCTAGTTACTACCCAGCTCTTAGTCTTGCTTATCTTTCTAGTCTCCTGAACCTCTACAACATCCCCAACATTCACCTCTATACCACTAGGAACATGTGCATGTATTTTACTTCTACTTCTCATATATCTATTATATTTAGGTATCTTTCTTACGATCTCTCTGAGAATAGTAACAGTATTCTTTGCTCTATTACTTACCACTACTCCTGTGAGTGTCTGCCCTCTAGGTAATAGATTAAGCTCTCTCAATTTCTGCCCGATTAATCTATTCACATTTTCAAGATCATCCATAGTTTATCCCTTTTTTATATGGATATGATACTTTTAAATAGCTTTTTATATTATTTAAGAATCGTTGCCTCAGTAGCTCAGCCTGGCAGAGCGACCGCCTTGTAAGCGGTAGGTCGAGGGTTCAAATCCCTCCTGGGGCTCTAGAACGCTATACAACGTTGCCATATTCAAAAATCTACTCTCAATCTAAGGGGATATAATTAATCATAACAGAAATATTTGACGATTAATGGATTAATAATGTATTAGATAAGTTCTATTCTAGAGATAAGCCTTAGATTTAGCATATTAATTCCGATAACAATTTCGATAGAACTACAAACAATAGATTAAATATTTAAAATAATTTATTGTATAAATATTTATGAAAAAGAAGAAAATTTCGGATAACATAAATTTCTTCATATACGATCCTGAGCTGCTCTTCGTTAGTAGCGATACAACCAAACCTAAAAGAACTAGGATAAGGAGATACACTGGGAGATCTAAGAAAAAGATAATACTCACTAAGGAAAAGTTAGAACGAGCTATAGAGAGATTAAAGAATTTGAGAAAGTTTGAGAGAGAAAAATTCAATCCTAACAAATAATATTTATTTCCTGAATACGTATTTATCTAATAGTTCATTGTATACTGTTCTAGATATTAGATAACCCATAACATAAGATATAATTGCAACTATAGCAAAACCTACTACTTCTACATTTCCTAATAGCAATAGAGGGAAGATAACGGCAATTGCTATGATTGTATTATTCTTTATGATTCTGTAAACCTCTTCAAACTTCAGTAATCTTCTCAATCTAAAATCAGTTATAATAATCTGTGCATCTATACTCACACCTGCAGCAGCTATCAACCCAACTATAGCAGCTAGATCCAATGTAAATCTTCCTACAATAGCTAGAAGGATGGTCATCTCTAGAATAGTTATTGCTGCAATAATCCCTGCAATAGCCAGATTCCTGTATCTTATAGCTGTGAATACTGCTACAGATATCACACTTAATATCAATCCGGCTATTGAATAAGATAAAGACAACTCTCCAAATACAGGTGGGATATTTGTAGTACCTATGATCTCTAAGTTATAAGGAATACCTCCTCCTCTTAGAACCGATGCAATCTCTCTTGCTTCATCTATAGCAGGTCTGTCCCTTGCTGTTCCACTGATCAGATATCTCATACCAACAATATTACCACCTGCAGTTATGGATGGGGATAATCTTGGAGCAGATATGAGATTTATAGCTTTCCAGGATGATATTGATCCGAAATTATATACAGGGTATAGATCAGACTCATTCAATACGATCTGATTCTTAAGACCAAGATCTCTATCTGATATAATTGTTGTGTTATCACTAATATCAATAGGTTCATCATCCCATAGAACAGTAATATTCAAGTAGGAGAGAACTTCTATTGCTTCTGCAGGATCCTGAAGCTTGGAGCGATTCAATAGAATAAACATATTTCGAGGAGGATCAAGAAACATATAGATAGGTCTATTGGCCTTACCTCTAACTGATTCCAAGAATCTAGCATTTGCATTAGGGTTTAGTGCAAACTGAACGCCCCAATCAGCACCTCCTAATTGAGCTTTATCCAATATTATTTGAACACTGTTAGGGATAATATCTTCGCCTCTGACTACAACAACACCATCAACAATCCCTATGTATTCTCCTCTTCTAGTAATCACATTCTTGATTCTATCAACAAGATCAGGGGTACTGCTCTCTATATATATTATTCTATTCTCAATTCCCTTAACTACAAATTGTTCCAATCCCAATACAGACAATCTTGATTTGATTCTATCCACCAGATCCAACATCTCTGTGTTTGATAGGAAACTCTCTGTTTGGAGAATAACTCTAGTACCTCCTCTGAACTCAATTCCCAGATTGATACCAAATATTACCAGAGATAAAATTGAGATAATACCTAATCCTAGAAAGTAATTGAATTTATTGTTTTTAGCAATTATAGTGGATAGTATAATTCCTAAAATCAGATATATTGATATCAGATTTGTTACTCTTGGATCGATCAATCCAAATAATACTATTAGAAACCCAATCACCAGAAAACCATAATCCAATCTAACCATATCTATCACCAAATCTCTGGATTAGATAAGCATTATAACCCCAAGATGTGAAGAAATCAACTATCAACCCAATTATCAGAACTACTCCTATATTCTTGAGGAAAGATATGCCTAGAATAATTCCTATAAGGAAGATGATTATAAAAACTAACAGAGAACTCATTATCATTGATATCCCTGTTTTCATGCTCTCATCTATACTATCGATTCTTCTGGTGAGATAATAGTTGCTAACCAATAATACACTAGTATCCAAACTGTATCCAAATAGCACTAATAATCCAACTAATATACTTAAATCCACATCAAATCCGAGTAGACTGACAATTCCAAGAGTAATTATTGAATCAATGAGGGCTCCACTTAAGATATTAATTGTAGGGAACCAGGTTTTAAATGTGTAGATTATGTATATAGTTACGAATACCATCCCTAACAGAAAAATCGATAGAATCTTTGCGAACAGCTCCGTAGAGAGAGTAGGTGTTATAAGATTGTATGAATAAGAATATTCGCCAGGGATTTGAGATATTAGATTTGAAATGGATCGATTTACCATGGTTTCATAGACACTATCAACATAATCCATTGCACTAGAATTTCCCATGGGGATCTCCGAAATACTCTCTAATCTCTCCACATATGTATCACAGACACTAACATTAACCTGCTCTCTCAAACATCTCACAAGATCATTTCTCAGAGAAATCACTTGCTCCAAATCTCTATCAATTCTCATAGAGATTTCATAGATATTCACCTGTCCAGATGTTTTAATAGTATGTGGAAATGGAATAGTTAGTGGCTGCTCTGAAATTATGGTTATTACAAAACCACCTGTAAAGTCAATTCCCAATCTGAATGACAAGTATCCTATTATAGCAAACAGAGCAGCGATACCTAATCCAATTAGCAATAGTTTTCTATCAAGCATGAATTAAATAAAAAGAAAAGATTTAAATATTATCTTTATTTTGTATAGTGTTCCCAGAGTAGATACTCCTGATAATTATTTTTCACCACGTCTAGCTTGATTATCTCCTTAGCTACAGAATTCACAGTATTTTTCCCGTATTTCTTCCCCAGATCTACCAGAAGATCTAAGAGTCTTTGATCTTTAGTATTCTGATAGAATCCTAATAAACTATCAGCTACGTGTTTTGCCATGTAATCACTGAGAATTCGGTTATTTATAAGATATCTAAGTATAACAATTACATCATCTCTCCCTTTGTTATCATCCTTAAAGAGCTTAGTCAGCAGTAGATCTAAAGGTTTTACTCCCATCTTATTATCACTTTCCCAGAGGTTTAATCGATAGAATTCCTGCTCGACAATTGTACGTAGCATATCTTTATTCAGTAGAATATGTAATACATTGTTTCCATTATGATCTCTGGTGCTGTAATTAGTTATCTTAGCTAGAAATCCTCTAAATGCTGGGTGATTACTAGGTAGTAAGGATAGAAGCTTGAGGTAGTTGTTTTGAGTATTTAAATGCTTATCAAATATTTCAGTTATCCTCTTATAGAACATATCTGGTTCTGGCTTTCTCCTTAAGATATCTTCCAAGCGTTTATCTACTGTCTCTACTATTCTGGTTCCGATACTATTTTTCTGCTCCACACTTAATCGGTTGGTTAGTTTCATGATATTATATTAGCACAAAGTGTTTAAAAAGTTATTTATTTTAATTAAAAGTGTTTCATAATCAACTAATAACATTTAAATGATCTACGATAACATTAAACATAGATGGATTTTGACCAACGGATCAGAGAATTAGAAGAGGAGATTCGAAGAACTCAGAAGAACAAAGCTACTGAAAAACATATAAGTCTATTACTAGCTAAAATAGCTAAATTAAAGAGAGAGAAATTAAAGATGGAGTTAAAGAGAGGAGGGGGTGGGGGCGGATTTGATGTAGCTAAAACTGGGGATGCTAGAGTAGCATTAGTCGGATTTCCGTCTGTTGGTAAATCTTCCTTATTAACTTCTCTCACAGGTAAGGAATCAAAATCAGCTGATTATGCCTTCACCACAGTATCTGTCATACCAGCAATATTAGAATATAAAGGTGCTAAAATACAGATATTGGATCTACCTGGAATAATAGAGGATGCAAGTAAAGGTAAGGGTAGGGGTAGGGAGGTATTAGCAGTGGTCAGAACTGCAGATCTAATATTGATAGTTGTTGAAGCTACTGCTGCCGAAAAGCAGCTAAGCTCAATCACAAGAATGTTACATGAAGTAGGAATAAGATTGGAGAAAAATAGACCTGATGTAAGAATAAGCAAGAGGGCATCAGGACCTATGAAAATATTCAACAACTCAAAACTAGATACATCTACGATCATTGCAATACTTAATGAGAATGGGATAAGGAGTGCTGATGTATATATAGGTGAAGGGGTCGAATATCAGGATCTTTTGGATAGTCTTGATGATTCATTGGTATATACAAAATCTCTAGTAGTAATAAATAAAATAGATTTAATAGATACAAATACTCTTGAGATATTGAAGTCTAAATACCCGAAAGCAGTATTCGTGAGCAATTATATCCCTGAAACCATTCAGATTCTAAAAGATAGAATATATAAGGAATTTGATTTTATAAGAATCTATACTAAGTCTTGGAAAGGGGAGGTTAGTTCTGATCCGCTTATACTCAAAAGGGGTGCAACCGTTAGAGATGTATGTAGAGCTATTCACAGAGAATTGGAAGAGAACTTCAAATATGCTATTGTATGGGGAACATCTGCAAAATATCCTGGGCAGAGAGTAGGATTAGATCATAAGATGGATGATGGGGATATAATACAGATTTATGATCAGTGAAAATTTAAAAAGTGAGCTTTATATAAATATTAGCTCGCGGCCATAGTCTAGTGGTAGGATGTCAGCTTCCCAAGCTGAAGACCCGGGTTCGAATCCCGGTGGCCGCACTATTTAAATATTTTATGATTTCAGATGTTTAACATCCAAACCAACTGAGAGATTCTTTGAAAGAATTTATCTCTGAACAAACAGATAATGAAAAACTATTGAACGTAATCGATAGGATCAGAAAAGGGGAGGATGTGAAGTTGAAGATTGTTAAAAATGAAGATTCGAATATTTATGAACTAGTAGAGATCACACCAGAAAATAATATACCTATATTAACGTTAGACTATTCTGGGGATGATGAGAATAAAAAGAAGAACCATCTAATAATCGCAGTTCTATTGATCGCCATACTCAGGAAGAGATGAATCTAAATTGCATCGAATCGAGTTAAGTTGTATAGTTCCTTCCACAATAGATCAATCCCTATATAGATCTTTCAAATCCTTAACATTTTTTGGATCGTATCTCCAGATCCCATATAGATTCTTCCTGAATTGCTCTGAGTTTAATGCATCATTCTCCTTAAGTAAATT
>JAUQPY010000015.1 GCA_030550115.1 Microcaldota archaeon | reverse complement strand
TAGTCTTAATTCTGAGAAATTACTCAAAGAATTGTCTCCAGAACAGTTAGATCTTCTATGGAAGGTCTCTTTGATATTCTATAAAAATAGAAATCTAGACAATCTAAGGAAGGAATTATCACAGAATGAACTAAAGATTTTGAAAAGTCTTCTAGATAAGAATTTGATAAAACTATTGCCAAATGGAAATATTAGTATACCCAAGGATATTTATGAAGCTATGAAGAATGTATCTCATACTAAGAATCTGACAGATCCTAAGTTAGAGTATGGAATATTTTCTGCATCAGATATGGAAATAATAAAGAAGAGAGATGATATAGATAGGTTTATAATTTTTTTGAATCCTATTGATAATCAATTATACTTAATAAGAAGAGAGCTGTTTGAAAAGAATCGAGATAGAATAGTTAGATTAATAAAATACCCAACTCATGTCAATAAGATCTCTGAAAAAACAGGTCTCCCTAGCCAAATGGTAAGGATAATATTAGTAATTCTAGCTGATCAAGGGGAATGTATGGAAGAGCAACCTGATGTGTTTAAGAGAATATGATCAGTATAAAAGATCCAATACATGGTATGATATATTTTCCACAAGAGTTTAAATACCTACTAAATCATCCTATCATGAATAGACTCAGAAGGATAAAACAGTTGTCTTTAGCATATCTTATCTATCCCGGAGCTACTCATACAAGATACGAACATTCCTTAGGAGTTTATGGTCTAGTAGAGAAGTATTTTCACATTCAGAACATCATGAGAGCCAGAGATAGAATAAAAAGAACATATTATCAGAAACTATCTGAAAATGAGAGAAGAACCTTGATTCAACAATCTAGATACTATGCGTTACTCCATGATGTTGGTCATGTAGCTTTTTCACATGATGCAGAACACGTACTTGGGTTAATGTATGGTGAGATTAAGGTTTATTTTGAACGCGAAAAGCAATATGTTAAAGTGGAAGATTCCAAGGATAATAATGGCAAACCAAATCACAAATTTCATGAACAGCTGGGCATGGCTCTGAGTCAACTTATTATAGATGATATTGGTAAAAATTTGAAATTACCTTCGGATTTTGAGCTGTTAGAGGTTCCTCTAATCAGTTTTGATGCAGGTCTAGATAGATTGGATTATCTTGTTAGAGATGCATACTATACAGGAACTTCCTACGGGGTTATAGAAACAGATTTTATATTGAAAAACATACTATTGGTAAATCCTAACTGGAGAGAACAGAATAGTTGGAAAATTCATATCGAAGGTTCTAAGAGCATAGAAGCTATGTTGATAGGTAGATACATGATGTTTCAAAATGTATACAATCATAATAAGGTTCTGAAGGCAGCCGCTATATTGAGAAAGCTTATATATAGAGCTCTAAAGCATAATGTACTAACTTTAGAGGATATTATAAATTCTGGGGATGATGTGGTCCTATGGAAATTGTCTAGAGCTGAGGATAGAAAAATTAGAACGTGGGCATTAGATATTATGAATAGGAGATTAGATATTTATAAACAGATTGACCCAGAAAATCATTCTGAATTGGATGTTTTGGAGAGTGATGAGGATATATTTATATATGTAAGTAAGGGGAAGAGTATTGATAGCTCTCTCGTTCCAAAATCAGCTCTTATAGAGGCTCTTCTAAATGAACAGACAAAATCTATGTTATTAGTGTTCAAGAGAGATCCTAAAAACTAGAAAATAATGGTGTTTATCGTATGGGTTCAGATCAATTATCTCCAGGGGCTTATAACCGATTCTATTCAGTTCCTCATCCAATATCTCTTTAGGATCTGCAGATACATCAATGCTCTGTGTTTTTAGACATAAATAGGCTATTTTAGGCCTGAATTGTTTAATATTCTTTACAAATATCTCAGATTGATTGGGTTGAGCAACATCCTGATATATTATATCCACTTCACCTATCTCTTTATATCTCTCTGGATGATTTGCATCTTCCAGTATAGGAATTATGTTATCTCTCACATCAGCTAGTTTTAATAGCTCTATCATCATACGCTTAGATATCTCTACTGCATATATAGATCCATCTACGCATATATCTGATATGTGTGATACTGTAGTGCCTGTAGATGCCCCTAGATACAGAACTTTTGATTCCGAATTGAACTCGAATGTTTTTAGGCCTTTGGCGATAGCACCGGCCAATTTACTACGATATGGATCCCATTCTCTATATTCAACGTCATTGAATCTGACCAGTTTTTCCCCATAAACTGATTTGCCGGGGGTTAAATTTCTTGTATATATTTTCCCATTCATTCTGAGTAGCATGCTATATTTGAGAACATAATGTTTTTAAATGTTTCAAACTTATATAATATTTAGGTGGGCATAAAATGCCTAAAGAGAAGAAGAAATAATAGGTTTCTTTAGATTTTAGAGACGCTTTCCGGTGTGTTTATGTTTTGATAAGCTTTTAAAGCGTATATGAGTATTATATTAATGGGTGAGAATATTATGGATGAGGACAAGGACAATTTTAAAGTTAGAAGATTCAGCATTAGGATCATACGAGAAGGTGATAATCCGCCCAAAATAGAGATTAGTAATAATTTTGATAAAGAGGAAATGGAGAGGTTTAATAGGGAGATGGAGATGTTCAATAAGATGATTGAGAGGATGTTCAGAGGATTTGGGATATCGTTTGATATGAGAAACATAGAGCTTGCTGAAGAAGAGAACATCAACATGCCTCTATTTGAAGTGTCCAGAGAGGGAAATAGAATGAACATTACAGTATTGTTGAATAAAAATTATGATATCAATGATCTACATATGGAGATTGTCAGAGGAAAGTTAAATATAGTTTCAGATGATATGAATGTTAAGATCCCTCTTCATGAAGATTTTCATAAGGCCAAGATTGTTGACAAGAGCATCAAAAATGGAATATTAAATGTAATACTAGAACGATGAAATTAGATTATTCTATTGTCAGTCAAACAGGATTCCCTATAAACGTAAGCATATCTCAACCGGAGGATGATTTTGTACCGATATATGAGATTAGAATACCATCACTAAGCGATGCTACAAGAGTTATAATAGATAATAAGATAAAATATGATCTAATAAAGAGGGCTAACGTTGATATACGAGACCTTCTAGATCCAAATAAATATGAATATGTTAGAGAGATATACAGAGATGTAGCTCAGAAAATTCTCAAGGAAAATTTCAAAGATATTGATGAAAAATCACTAACAATTCTCACAGAGTATCTATTATTAACTACAGTAGGATTGGGAGAATTGGAGATCTTGAGCTACGATGAAAACATAGAAGAAATATGTGTTAATGGGTCCAATCAACCTATTTGGGTATATCACAAGAGAGCAGGTTGGTGTAAGACTAATCTGATATTAAAAAAGGAAGAGGATATATACAACTATTCTTCTACCATAGCTAGAAGAGTTGGTAGGCAAATAAATACTCTAAACCCACTATTGGATGCTACCTTGCCAGATGGTAGTAGAGTTAATGCAACACTATTTCCTATCTCAAACACAGGTAATACAATAACTATAAGAAAATTCTCTAAGAATCCATGGTCTATAACCAGATTGATAAAGAATGGTACAATTAGTTCAGAGATAGCTGCTCTGATATGGAGCTATGTTCAAAACGAGATATCTGTGCTGATAGCTGGGGGAACTGGATCTGGAAAGACATCAGTATTGAATAGTATCTCTGAATTCATTCCAGCAAATCAGAGAGTAATATCTATAGAAGATACAAGAGAATTGACTCTGCCGAAGTATTTACAGTGGGTTCCAATGCTTGTTAGGCAACCAAATCCCGAAGGAAAAGGGGAGGTTAGTATGTTGGATTTACTAGTAAACAGTTTGAGAATGAGACCAGATAGAATACTTGTAGGAGAGGTAAGAAGACAGAGAGAAGCGGAGATTATGTTTGAGGCTATGAGAACTGGGCACAGTGTCTATTCAACGATACACGCAGATAGTGCAGCACAAGCTGTAAACAGATTAACTACTCCTCCAATTAATTTACCTAAGGAGATGTTAGATAGTCTTGGTGTTATAATGGTGCAGGTAAGGAATAGAAGAAATAATGTAAGAAAAACTTTTGAGATAGCTGAAGTATTGGATAATGGGGAGGTTAATATAATATATCGCTGGAATTTCAAGAGATCTGCTTATGAGAAAAAGAGAATGAAGAAGACCTTTGAACTATTCGAGATGTATTTGGGATGGAAAGAGGAGGAGGTAATGATAGATCTCAAGGAGAAAGAGCACATCTTAAATTGGATGGTGAACAACGAATATTTCGATGTGGATAGGGTTGGTTATTTGGTATCTAGGTATTACAAGAATCCAGAGGAGATAATTGAATTTGCAGCTAATAATAGAAGGTGGGAGTTCGATGAGTGATTTTTTCAAGACTGCAGTATATGTAGATCGATATGCTAAAATAGTTGGATCGAATACCAGAATAACTGAGCAAGACTTATATGACGCTGATCTAAAGTCTTTCTGGAAATTAGTATCCCTATCAGGTTCTGTGATTGTTGTAAAAGAGCCTATCAAAACTGATGAGATAAAAGACGAACCCAAGGATAGTGAGGTTAAAGATAAGGCAAACGTGGAACGAGAATGGGAAAAGTTGGAGCAAAAAATAGTAGATACTCCATCACCTAAAGTTCAGGAACAACAGATGGATATAGATATATACCTCCAAGAATATGATAGGTTGAAAAATGATGTGGATAGTGAGCTCATAAAACTATCTAATCTCTATAGGATTGAAAATCTAAGTTCTAAGAAGCAACAGATAGTAGAGAGGATTAAAAAACTGAAAAATTATAAGAGCAATATGGACCCTAGAGATCTGGCAGAATATGTTGTGATGAAGCTTGGGGGAGATGGAGATGTGGTACAGAAGATATTGAAGGCTAGAGCTGTTGATCAGAAGCCTGAACAACCGAAAGAGCAACATACCCTATCAACAATGAATTTTGAACCATACCGTCCTATATTTGATACTTTAGAAAGAATGAGTAATTCATCCCTTATGTTGTATTTAGCTAAATTCGAGCCAGAGATGTTCAAGAAATATTCTCTCAAACAGATTTCTGAAGAGGAAGCTATCCAGAGAGCTAAATATTACTATCTAAAGCAGAAAGGGGTTCCGGATAACATAATTCAGAAATACTTGCAGAATAAATGAGTAAAATATTAAATATCTATATCTACAATTAAAATATGGATTTGGAGAAAAAGCTGCAGATTTTGGATTATGGAATGAATTCTAAAGCATATATTAATAGAGCTCTGTTCCTATCTTTTGTCTACTCTATAATGACAACGATTGTTTTAATCGCTGTTATCTTCCTCTCCGGAGTAACAATGGTTGAAATGCTAATCCCCCTATTTGTATTAATAGCTTTACTAACGTTTCTGTTATGGTATCTTGTAAACATCAAGGAGGTGGATGTTAAGATGGAATTGTATAGGAAAGCTGTGGATTATGAAATTGGGTTCTTACTCAAGCATATGGTAGTTTTACTTAGAGCTGGCATCCCACCATACAACATATTCCTACTTACATCTAGAGGTTATGGTAAAAGTAGTGAAATAATGGAGAGAATTGCCAGGAAGATAGCTGCAGGAGTCCCTGTGAGTAAAGCTCTAAGAGAAGAGGCAGAAGATGTACCTAGTAATTATATGAAATTCGTACTTCTCCAAATAGCTAGTGCTATTGATTCTGGAGCTGATCTAGCTAAGATCCTTGAGGAATTGGAGAAGCAGATAACAAACGAGAAAGTAAATGAATACAGGAGATTTGGTTATAGATTGAATCCCCTAATGCTAATGTACATGTTGGTCGCAATAATAATCCCTACCCTTATGTTACCTATTATGATCATAATCCTCTCTTTTACAGGTAGGGCTTCAGATTTGAATGTAATCCATTTGGTACTATTACTTATGGTGGTCGGAATGGTGCAATATCTTTTCTATAAATATATATCATTCTCAAAACCAAGGTATAGTCTTTTTGAGTAGGTGAGATGAATATGGTAATGGAACTGTTTAGTAAGATCTTGCCCAGGCCATATGTATATGAATGGGATAGGAAATTAAAATACGCTAACATATCTCTGTCCGGAGAATTTATTGCAGGATCTTTAGTATTACTAGCATTTCTATCACTTATAATAGGGTTTATATTGGCTAGTAATGATGTGGGGGAAGTTTTCAGAAAACTTGGGATTAAAGATATAACTATTCAGTTTAATGAAGATAGATTTGTTATAACTAGAGATACTATAATTATTTTCTCAGGAACTCTTATATACGGAGTACTCTTATATATATTATTCTATCTAATAATATCTGGTTATGTAGATTTGAAAGGGGATATGGTACGTCGGGAATCTGAAAGGGTATTACCCGAATTTCTAATGAATCTGGCAGCTAGTATCAGAAGCGGAAATATAATTGATCAGGCCATGCTAGATGCAGCAAAAGAGGAGTATGGATATTTCTCCAAACTAGTTCGTGCAAGAGTCAAAGAATACTATTCAGGTGTTCCCATAGATCAGGCGATACTGAAACTGAGTGAGGATTTTGACTCTGTGATTGTTAGGAGGAGTTTTATTATTATAGTAGAAGGTATCAAAACAGGAGCAAGATTAGCGGATATAATAGAGAAATTAGCTCTAGACATAAGAGAGATTCAGAATTATAAGGATGAGATCTCAACAAGTCTGACAACCTACCGATCTTTCATATTCATAGCATCTGTTTTTGGAATGCCGCTCCTATATGCAATATCACTAAAGTTGATAGAGGTTTTATACAAAACCTTTGCACAGATAGGTGATATGAATATTAGTCCTGGATTACTACCATTGAACATACAACTCTCAGTTCCATCGATAAGCAAGGATGCATTTCTATATTTTGCAGTATTATCGATTTTTGTCACATCTCTATTCACATCAAAGATAATATCTAATTCTGAAAGTCGCAAGAGTGAATTCTATAAGAATCTTGTGATTACACTAGGAATTGGATATTTGCTCCTATATATCTTCATCAATCTTATCAATTCTCTGTTTGGAGGATTGAATATATAATGTATTTAAATCTAACTTCATTATCATAACTGATGGTGATACTGGATGGCTAAGAAAGAAAAAAGAGAGAAGCAGGAGACTCCTAAGAAAGCTGCAGAGAAAACTCAAGATGTGAAAAGGGGTATTGTTAGAATTGCTGGTGTGGATGTTCTAGGTAATACCAAGTTATACAGAGCACTCTGGAAAATTAGGGGAATTTCGTTTGCAACAGGTAAATTTATTGTCAAATTAATTTCTGATAAGTTAGGGATAACCAAAGATACTCTCGTAGGTAATCTGGATGATGATCAGATCCAGAAGATTGATAATTTGCTCAGTAATCTTGATAGTACTGTGATGCCCACTTACCTGATGAATCGAAGATCGGATGTATGGGATGGTAAATCATACCATCTTATCATGAATGATCTCGCATTTGCAACCAGAATGTCTATTGAGAGGAAGAAGAAGATGTATAACTGGCAAGGATATCGACATCTTAGAGGTAAGAAGGTTAGAGGACAGAGAACTAAGAATACTGGTAGAAAGGGAATGAGTGTGGGAGTGATGCGAAACAAGCAACAGCAACAAGCTCAACAGCAGAATACTAAATAGGGGTGGTTAATGGATGAGAAAATTACATAAGAAATATCAGAAACCAAAGAGGCTGTTTGATTTGTATAGGATTAGAGAAGAGAGTAGATTGAAAAACAAGTATGGATTGAAAAATATGAGAGAGCTCTGGATAGCTAGAGCATTCTTAAGAAATGCAAGAGCACAGGCTAGAAAACTATTAGCACTTCCTCCTGAAATTAGAGCTGCAAAGGAAAAGATATTAATCGACAAATTGGTGAAGTATAATATATTAGCTGAAAATAGTAAAATCGATGATATTCTGTCTTTGAAAGTAGAGTCTGTTCTAGAACGAAGGTTGCAAACTATAGTTTATAGGAAGGGATTTGCAAAGTCTATCAAACATGCTAGACAATTGATTGTTCATGGATATATAGCTGTAGGAAATAATAGAGTAACTTCTCCTTCTGCACTTATTGATAGGGAAAAGGAGAAGATGATAAATTGGTATAAACCTTACAATCCTGGCACTCAAGAGTCTAAACAGGAGGTGAAGAATAATGGTTAAAAAGGTAGCAGTTATTCGTATATATTCATCAAAGAACGATACTATTATTACAGCTACGGATATTAGTGGAGCGGAGACATTGAGTTGGAGTAGTGGAGGAAGAATCGTAGATGCTGATAGAGAAGAGGGAAAACCATATGCAGCTATGCAAGCAGCATCTAAAGTTGTGAATGATCTGAAGAATCTTGGAGTGGAGGAGATTATTATAAAAATAAGAGCCCCTGGAGGTAATAGATCAAAGATTCCAGGTCCTGGTGCAAATGCAGCAGTTAGAGTATTCTCCAGATCAGGTCTTAGAATACTTAGAATAGAAGATGTAACACCAATTCCTACTGATAGTATACGAAGAAAAGGGGGAAGGAGAGGAAGAAGAGTATGAAAATCAGGGATATACATTATAGAGATGAATTCTATGCTGAGTTTATATTAGAGGGGGATTTCAAAGAGGCTAACCTACTCAGAAAGTATTTGATGGGGAGGGTGCCAGTATATGCTATCGATTCGATACTAGTTAGAAAGAATACTACTGCGTATCCTATAGAATACATAGCACATAGATTAGGAATGTTGCCTATAAGAATAGTCTCAAGAAATCCTTCTCCAGAATATAGAGGGTATTTAAACCATTCAGCTACCAAATCAATATTAGAATTAACCCACAAGGATATTCTATTTGAAAGTTCAGAAGTAAGTATTGTAGAGTACTATCCTAATGGTACAAAGATTAGGAGAGGTTATGAAATAATTGATCTATTACCAGGACAGGAGATCGATGTGGAGCTGATCATTAGGCCTGGAATAGGATTTAAACATGCTAAATTCCAGACTGCAATAGCTTCTTATGAACAGATAGATTCAAATACGTACAAGATGTTTGTGGAAACATTATACCACTACTCAGCCAGAGAATTGTTAGAAAGAGCATTAGAATACATGAAAAAGGATATAGATACATTCAAAACATTTTTATAGATTTTTATTAAATATAAATTAATGGTTCAGATTCAAAAAAGATTTCCAGATATATATGCGGATGATAATGTAGTGTTATATAATAATAGCAGAAGTATCGTTACTAGATCCACCTCTATAGATCTGGGTGGAGATGCTCTTAGAGTGGGTAAGAGAAGGTACAAACTTCAGATACAGATGAGATATGGTTTGAGCACCCGACTAGATTATGCAGTTTCTCTTAAACCAATAGGTCAGCTTAGAACGATCTCCGGACCTAGACATGTCTACCCTAGATTCTATTTATTATCCGCAGAATTACCTGATCCTATGTCGGGAATTAGATTAGAAAATGTACCAGGACTGTTAGAATGCATTGATTTTGCTACTAATGATAGATTTATATCTGGTAGGATGGGTCTCATGCATGAGCTAAGTAGAGCCTTTATTATACTTGGATTTAGATTAGAACACCGAGAGCCCGATCTTACAGGGAATACTCATTACCATATTCTCTCTATGCAAGAGTATGGCTCGGAGGATTTTGAGCTATATAGAGTTAATAGGGTAGTTACTGGTAAGAGAAGGAAGCAAATTAGAAAGGAGCGACCTAAAAGACATACACTAGGCATTTTTGATGTAGATACTATTCACGAACTGGTAGAGGCAAGTTCTGCTGGTGAATTATCAAAATTTAAAGAGGAATACAGGACAAGAGTATTGGATAAGGATAGGGTCGGAGGCATTCATAATCATATAAATGGTGCATTTCTGGAATATCTTGACCATCTCATTAAAATACAGAATATGAGTTATTCTGATTCTGAAGATAGGATAACTATAAGATCATATCCAGGATTACGTAAGGAATCGAATGATGACGATAAACTTGATTCTATTGTATATATTAGAGGTTGGAGGGAAGCTCTAGAAGAATATATGGATATGTTTAAGCAATTCAGGAGACTACCAGCTATAGGATTGATAGTATCTGATATGAGGAATAAGGGAATATTGGAAATTAATCCATATTATGTATTTATACCTAATATCCAGTATGCACCATATGTTATTCCAAATGTGTATTTATTAGTTACTGACCTGAGTACTTTGAAGGAAACTCTAAAACGTATTTTAGAAGATTTAACCAAGCTCCAGATACCTCATGAGAAAAATTATGGTAAAATTGATCGTAAGAAATTGATAGAAATGATAAATAATATTCAAACAAATATGATTTCATCTGAACATCATGAAATTGGGGATGGAGAAGTATCTGATGTGGGAGATAGCGGAGATGCAGATAGTGATGGAGGAGGTGGGGAATAGTTTTTCCTATTAATATCTTAATATAGCACCTATACCCCCAAATGTATTTAGGAATATATCTGCTTCATGTGAGTTACTAGATATGATTAGCACATTTACTCCGTTTTCTACACATAATTCATATATATAATCCTGTATATCCAAAACTTCCTTTGGATTATCAATTGGATTGAAACTTATCTGTCCAAACTCATCCTTATAAACTTTTATATCTAACTTGGATGATACCAATACTAGCTCAGCTCTTCTATTATTTATCATTTGAATAGTCTCATCTAAACCATACACAGCTTTACCACCATTCACAACTTCTTTTATAAATCTATTTATTTCTCTTATTTCTACTATCATTTCCTGCTCTTGGATCAGATCCTTTCCTTTTTCAATAGCTTCTCTCACACCTTCAATTCCAGTATAACCTGTATCAACAATCCCGAGAATCTTGTGCTGATAGTTGTAGTATTTGGCATCTACAAAATACTCTTTTGTTGGTCCAGGTCCACCTATGATTATCCCTTTAACCTTATTTAGATAGTGTGTATCCATAGCTTCTGCCACTTTCTTGTAGTAGTATTCAGTTTGCTCTTCAATTAATCTCTCATATCTTCTAGCAGACTGTCCTCCTTTTCTCACTTTTGCGTGTGCATGACTTTCTATCTCATCAAGTATATAGAAGTTTGATCCATCTAACAGAGCTAGTGTAGCTTCTCTACCATCTAATACAACTACCCCGTATTTATCTCTCTGCTGTAACATGCTCTCTAGAGGTTCGGTATAGAATGTGGAATCACATCTATACACGCTCTGATTCAATTTCTTAATCGGTTCTAGAGTTATCGTTATTATATTTTCTCTAGATGGATCTTCAGACACGTCGCCTGCAAAGATCACCAATCCATTCGGAGGAGTCTGTTTGAATCCCTTAAGAGCGTTTAGAATTCTCTCAAGCGCTCCTATAACTTTGGTTCTGGTCTGTTTGGATTTTATATTCTCTGCTTGACTGATTTCAGATCTTAATCTATTGGCTATTTCCGATATTGGATACTCTGCAGGTATATAGACACTAACCAACTGAGTTCCAGTACCCTTGAGTTGCTTAATTCGCTTTATAATCTTCTGGAACTCATATTCTTTTGGATCCATGATTACTCTAAAAATACTTCTACTGTAGGTGGTTCTGGAGGTAATCCTTTTCTCTCTCTAATTTGTCTCACGGTTCTATCTAGAAGATCTCTAGGTATCTCCTCAAAACCCCAATATTCAGGATACCAGAGTGCTCTTCCCTGTGATGCACCTCGAACTTCATTACTAAATCCGAACATCTCTGCAACAGGGAATATCGCTATGATAGTAGTACTCTCCTCATCCTGTTGCATATCTAACAGTTGCCCTCTCTTTCCATTCACTATATTTAATATCGCTCCAGCGTATTCATGAGGAATCTGGAATAGCACTTTCTGTTTAGGCTCTAATAATGTAGTACCTGCTTTGATCATAGCTGCATATATTCCCCTCTTTACAGCAGGTATAACTTGAGCAGGTCCTCTGTGAACATGATCTTCGTGAAGCATGGCATCTACGAGCTTGACTTTTACTCCAACCACTTTCTCCTGAGCAAGAGGTCCTTTCTGCATAGCCTCTATAAATCCTTGTATAATCAATTCCTGCGTCTCATTCAAATACTGTATTCCTTTAGTAGCATTTATTAGAATATTCCCATCATATATACTCCAGAAGTTCTTTGCCTCATCTCTATCCATCCCCAATTCAATCAGTTTCTTAACAACATAGTCCACATTCTTGATTTTTCCACCCATGAAACCCTGTTCGACTATCCACTTTCTCACCTCATCAGGTAGTTTCTCCACCACTATATAGAATCTGTTGTGTTTATTAGGACTCTTGCTTTCAATAGGTTCCTTAAGATCATTCTTTATAGTCTCTCTGTAAACAACTATCGGAGGAGATACAACTATATCTACACCCTGTTCATTCTTTATTTTGTGTTCTACTATCTCTAGATGTAACTCTCCCATTCCAGATATTAAGTACTCTCCAGTTTCATGATTTATTTCTACTTTAAGAGTAGGGTCTTCTCTGGATAGTTGTTTTAGCACATCTATTAACTTTGCCAGATCCTTGCTATTCCTTGGCTCTACCGATTTAGTAACTACAGGCTCTGAATAGTGCTTGATCTGTTCAAAAGGTTCTATAACCTGGGAAGATACTGTTTCACCTATAAACACATCCTTAACCCCGATTACTGCAGCTATATTACCTGCTATTACACTATCGACATTCACTCTATCAGGACCCATGTATATTGCTACCTGTTGTATTTTCGTTAGCTCATTTCTGGATATTACATAAACATCCTGACCTTTCTGAACTTTTCCAGAAAATAGCCTGAGTACAGAAATCTCCCCAGCGTTCTTATCATGAACTACACCAATAACAACACCTACTAATGGACCATTAGGATCACAGTTCAACATACTCTTGCCTACAGGTGATTCATAATCTCCGTGCCATAAGTGTTTTATTCTATACTCCTGAGCTTTTCTAGGATTAGGTAGATGTTGTATTACCATTCCTAAAATTACCTCATCGAGTGGAGCTAATTCAATTGCCTCTTTTTTCTTCTCCTGTTGTACCAGTTCATAGAGCTTCTGGAAAGATATCCCCTTCTCCTTTAAGTAAGGTAGACTCAAGGCCCATTTGTTGAATGCAGATCCTATTGCTACTGTTCCAGCCTCTACACTAACTTTCCAACTGCTCTTAAACTCTGGTGGAGCGGCACTATCTATGATCTTATTTATATTGTTTATTATCTTCCCAATTCTTTCCATCATCTGTTTAGAATCTAGTTTTAATTCATTTATTAGCCTATCCACCTTATTTATGAATACTACTGGTTTTGCCCGTTCTTTTAGAGCCTGTCTCAATACTGTCTCAGTCTGTGGCATAACCCCCTCTACAGAGTCTACGACCAAAATAACCCCATCTACTGCTCTAAGTGCTCTTGTAACATGGCCTCCAAAATCTACATGACCAGGAGTATCGATAAGATTTATCACATAATCTTTGCCTCTGAAATTGAATCCAAGACTTATGTTAGCAGCTTTTATGGTGATTCCTCTCTTCTGTTCTAACTCTTCAAAATCTAATATTCTTTGCTCTCCAGCTAATTCCTTACTTATCAGTCCTGCTCTAGCCACCAGACTATCTGTCAATGTTGACTTTCCATGATCCACATGAGCTATAATAGCGATATTCCTAACATTCTCTATATTGCTCATAATCTTTACTACTTCTTCAACAACATACTCTTTCCTAGCCATACATATACACCTGTTTTGTTTAAAATATAATAGTTTTTAAATAGTTTATAGCCTCAGACTTTCATAATTAGAAATCATTTTGGCCGCCTCTAATGCATTCTCTACATCAACTATTCTTGAACTTATGTTACCTGTTCTATCGAATTCTTCTATGAGCTCATCTCTGTATTTTCCATATCGGTAACCCCTGATCATATAGAGTAACCCGTTATTTCCTCTAGATAGCGATAGGAGGAATGAATATAAATCTGCAATTGAATCCCCTATATATATGAAATTACCTCTCATATAATCAGCCTTCTCATGCACACCATCAAATATCAGATTACTATCAAAATAGCGATCCAACCCATAATTTCTCAACCAGATTTTGGTAGAGCCAGCTTTGGCATGACTTATTATACCATTTCTAAAATCAGATGTTAATTGTAGGGCATGTTCGGTAAATTCATACGGAGGGAGATTTTCTATCCTCTGATGTACATAACTCTTTGCATAGTCAGCAGCTAATCTTAAGAGATTCATGTCGTAATCACTCTTATCAGTTATCATCCTTAGAAATTCCTGAAATACATTCCTATTATTTCTAATAGCTAAAAATGTCGCTAGATTCCAATAGGTATATATCTCTTCAGCATCATTAGATTTGAGCCTCAGATCTGGAAAGTATTTGTTTAGAGTTACTCTAGCTGCTTCATAGCTAAGCTCGGCATTCTTCCTAATCGTTCCATCTAAATCCCAGAATACTATCATTTTTTAAATATTATTCAATTAGTTTTTAAAATCTATATAATAGTTGAAATTTATTCATATTATTATTTAGATTTCCACCAGATCTTGATATCAGTTCCCCATATGTGATTTTTCTATTAATCACATCTTCTATGTCTTTTCTACTCTTTTTGAACAGCATCTTGAATATTCTACTGAAACTGTGAATTTTATCAAACAGTAAAGTCTCATCTAGAAGTACCTCTGGATCTAATTTATATCTCCCAGATCTACTGAGAGTTCGAAGCTTATACTCCAATTCCCGCAAATCCAATTTATAATACAGCTTGATTTTGAAAATTTTCAAATCTACATCTTTCTTGGTTTTATCAAGGACATTTAGCATAGCTTCAACAGGGTCATTAGTATACTTGCTTAACAATATTTTTAGCTCGTAAACATATGTATCTTTTCCTTCTATACTTGCTAAAACTCGCTTATCAATCTCTCCTTTCAACACTACATCATATATTCTTTTGATGTTATTATATCTGTTCAGATCAAACAAATTTTGCAGTCTCTGCATTTTTGTCTCGTATTCCTTAGGTGTGTCTGTCCATAATATTAGTTTTCTAATCATATATGGTCTCAGCTCCACCGGAGTGGTATATATATTTTCAATAACACTCTCTATCTTTGGTTTGTATGATAATATATATGTTAATATTCTCAAATTTATGTTTGGAGGTATATCTCGTATTTTTCTATTAACATACCAAAAGAGATTCATGGCAGAAGTTAGATCATGATCCTTACCATAGCCTGAGACGATGCTATCAACAATCTTTGAGAAATCATAACTCAAATCCAAACTATCTCTAGTTGTAGTATCCTTAAGATATGCCTCCCAAATCTCTAAAGTACTTATTATCATCTCTCTTAATACTACATCTCTGAAAAAGCTTCGCTCTAGAATAGGATCAAACTTGGAATAGAATTGTGAGAATCTCAGATACTTTATCAGACCATCACTATCAACAACAGCAAATTCTAACAATTTATTAGGTTCCATATGATCGAATTTTATTTTATTATCAACCAAGTATTTCATAACCTTATGAAGCTTCTGTTTTGAAGTTTCATCTAATCTATCGTATATTTCCATAAACTTAGTTCTCCAGAATCTGTCTCTTGTCGCTCCTAAAAACTCATTTACAAAAGTATCCATAATACTCTCAGCAAGTATATGTTTTTAAAATTTGTAGAGCCTTGGGCGGGATTTGAACCCGCGACCTCACGCTTACCAAGCGTGCGCTCTACCAATCTGAGCTACCAAGGCATCGCTATAAAGATTAATCATATAATATTTTAAAATTATCATCAAATATAAGTACAAACAAGCGACCTGTTATGAAACTTGTTCTTATAGCTATTTTCGGAATCCATCTCTTTATCGCATTCTATTCCACTCTGGTCAATAATTATGTTCTGTATATATCAAAAGAATTAGGATTACCAAATCTGATAATTGAGTTTAACCTGCTATTTTTAGCATCTGCTTTAGTGTTTACACCAATTCTATTTTATCTGAAAAATATAATTGGAAAGAAAAGGATAATTGTTCTAAGTTTGATCAATTTCTTAGTGGCAATAGCTATACTTTTCTATGGAATATATACTAATGATCCTAATATATTATTGATTGGAGGTGTTCTGGAAGGAATTACATTTTCGGTTCTGTTCCCCCTATTGAATTCCGTAATGGCAAAGATAGATGGTAAAAATCTTGGGAAGAATTTAGGGAATATTGATATAATATGGATACTGATAGCAGTATTTATACCAATAGCAATTATATATATCTCAATTGATTTATTTATTGTTATTACAGCAATCAACATTATATCAATATTAGGGGTAATTTTAATAGTTATGAATAAATTTGATGAAGAGGCTCTAAAAGCATATCGGATCAGCAAGTTGGAATTGAGAAATCTCTTTCTGTTTGTAATCACCCTGTTAAGTCTAATCTATGGAGTACTGAATCTTCAACCCATATTTATATTATTAGCAGCAGTGATATATGTAATAATATATCTAGATAGATTCAGATGGGAGAATCTTATAATATTGAAATCTAATAGAAAAGCAATTCTATTCACACTCTTATTCATAAATGTATTAATATTGTACATTCCAATAAATCTGTTTGGATGGATTCTACTAACCCAATTGAATATTGATTCCGATCACATATTATTACTTATATCTATAAATACTCTTATATCTGCTATAGCTATAAAGTTAGCAAGCAAATGGTTGGATGATAAAGATTATCATAGATTGGTCGGTACTGGTGTATTTATAATGTTATTGGGTGGATTCATAGGGCTGGCAGGTTTGTATATAATATCTATCATTCTACTATCCTTCGGTTTAAATATGATAGGTCCAGTGTTCATAAGGAAGTTGCTTTTAGATGTTCAGGACGATGCTGTGAGAGATAAGAACTCAACTGATTACATGTTCGTCCTCAGGTTAGGTACGATTCTATCAATGAAGTTTGGTTATATAATGGTCGAATATCTCGGATTATGGAATATGACTATTATATTAATTATCACTACAATTATATACTACCTGATAATAAAGTACAAATTATTCCCTACTATTAATGTATTATCAGTTACTATTTCTTAGAAAATCTAATGTACGGGCTATTAGCGACATCTAGGCCATATTTCACTTTTTCAGGACCCCCATTATAATCTTCAGCTAATTTCCTTATAGTATATGTATCTGAAACATTCCAAAGATCAACGTTGAATCTACGTGCTTTACCAATATATGTTATAGATGCAAAATAGTATTGCAGTAATATATTTCCCTCGAAATTACTAGGTATATTTCTGATGTAATCGGCATACATAGAACTGTTTATTATGATTGTCAGAAAAGTGGCATCAACACCATACTTCTTAAAATGTGTATTATATAATGATGGATTAAAGTGGGTATGTATCCCTCCCTGATCTGTTTGCTGACTAGCTCCCCTACCATATAGACTGTGAACATGAACTCTGAAATTGGATTCCTGGGCTATAGTAGCTAGTAACAATCCAGGATTTACTCTCATAATGTTACCAACTAAATGTGCAGATATTGCATGTAATGCTATCTGCTTCTGATCTAATTCCCTAGATGGAGCATGCCTATGACCTTGATTAGCCAGAAATTTCATAAGATCTATAGTATCTAGCACATTACCCCACTTAAAATGTTTAATAGAATCCATAAGGTGAGATTGATTGAACTGAAATTCCATAAACATAGTAATTAGTCCAAATCTTAGATGTTGAATTCCATTTTCCCTACCATTCTCTCTAAACTATCTCCTGAGACTGAATATATTTTTTCTAAAATCATATCAACATCATTTTGAGCTCTTTTAAGTCTGTTACTGAAACTATTAATATGAGCATCTATGTTAAGCCTCTGGACGAATTGAGCCAGTGCTAATCTATGTTCCTGTTCTTCCACTCTTAGAAGTTTTGGGGATATTCTTCCATTACGCCGTGCATATTCCATAATAAACATTCCTCCAATATAGCTTAAGAATAGCATTTTGGTGTCATCATCGAGTGTATTAAAGAACCTCAAAAAATTCTGATTCTTAGAGTGATAGAGATTTAAGTAGTCATATGTGAGAGGTAATAGAAGATTCGGATATATCTTCTTACCTGCATATGTGTAGAATATGTTTCTATGAGCTTCAACAATTGGTAATCTATCCATATTTTTATATTCTGGCTTCTGGTCAGAGGGCTGTTGAGGTGGGAACTGTCGATTATCTTTGGGCTGGACTGTTATAGTTATTAATTCTGATTCAGATTCCTTTCTTATCCTTATATCAAATCTATCCTTATTCTCGAATAATACGTGTAATAATTCATTTGATTCAAATTCCCTAACAGTGATTGTATATTTATTCAATTCTCCTCTTGCTAATCTCTCTAGGTTATCTCTGACTTCATATATAGAAAAAGATTTGGGAGCTCTATCCCATTCATTTGCTCTATATTCAAGATATTCTTGAGTTTCTGCTCTATTATAGGATAAACTATCTACGATTATCTTTACTCTCTGTTCCCCATTATTTTCAACAATCTCAGCTCTCGCTTCTATTCCATACTCCTGTTTTAGAACTTCAATTATGTTCTGAGGATGTATATTTGAAGGTAATTCAACCTCTCCATTCTTCTGAAGATTATCAACTACTGTCTCCAGATCTACCTGTGTTATCATTTACAGCTCCCAGAACTTACTACTTATTATTCCTCTCCCATAATTATGTCGAAGATCAAGATCAGGATGACCATTATATGCAACTCCTAATATATACAATTCCTTAGATCTACCTTTCATGTTGCTTACATTAGATATTCCTTGCTCAGTAGCTTTTCCTATTATAGTTAACGCCCCTGCTAATACTTGTAATAACGTATGACCCTCATCAATGTTAGGAGTATTAAAATCAGCTAAATACAATCTGTGTATCATAGGTACATTGTAATCAACATCGATTCCCTTTACCCTCTTTAAATAGTTTTCATAATACGTAGGAAGCTTTATACTGTACTGTATCCAACCCATTCTGGTCTGCTGGGTTAGTCCAACACCCGATCTTCCGTAAGCAGATTCATCAAAATTGGTCTCTTGTCCTATAATAGCTAATAATAATCTATAATCCACTCCAAAGAATTTATCTGTAATTATAACAGAAAGAGCGATTCTAGCTAATTCCTGATCACTGATATTTTTCTTAGGGGAATGTCTATATCCTTTACCCCTAAGTTCAATTAACTTATCATAAACATAACTAAAGTTGGAATAGGAGATTCCTTGGGCAAGTCTCTCTACATCATCGTCCTTGAACTTAAATTCAAAGAACATGTATTCTAATGATTCCTGTAGCTCTCTCATGCCTTTTTCTCCTATTAGAGCTTCCAGATTGGCACCTCTGGCTCTAAAGTTTTGTTGTATCTGCTCTACAACCATGTTAGCCTGCCTTCTAGCTCTGGTTAAATGGGTGTTGAACTGCTCTATTATTACGTCCATATCTAGATTAGAGATGTACTTTCTAAATTGTTCTCTGACATTTTCATTCCATAATTCTGGAGATTGGCTTGCAAGTTTAGGATAATTTGAATAGAATCTCCCCAAAAGATAGGCTAAGAACTTGATCTGATCATTTTCACTGAGTCCATTGTAGAATTTTAATAAGGAATCGTTATCAGAATGGTATAGAGATAAATAGGTATAAGCCCATCTGAGACCACCAGCGTATATATTATCCCAGTTCGAACTCAAAACTCTTGGTAGTTCAAATGATGATTTTGGAATTTTATTCTTTGACGCTGCATGTTTAGAGGTTTGAATCTCTCCTGTGGATATCAGTAGATCAACAGTTCCATTTGAATATCTCCTAACAATAGCAGTATTATAACCATTCTTCTTTGCCCATTCTTGGATCTTACTTGCATTACTCTCATTTAAATTGAGAGTTACACTGTCATCTCTACCAAGAACTAGCTTTAATAGAGCAGATCTTACAGTTTCTCTGACATTCTGTGTAGTGCTCAGCGATCCAACTAGAGAATTAATTGATTCTATAGTACTCTCTTTGGATTCAGTCGGAATTTTTCCCTTACCTGTTCGTCTTACTATAATATCTTCAGTACCATTCGGATATTTAAATCCTGTTCTTATAACCTCCAGTGGAAGATCATTCTGCTGAATCCATTCGTTCAATCTTCTAATACTATCGGAACCTAAATTCAATCTAACTCTATCTACCTGACCGTCCAAGACCTTTTTTATTTCTTCTCTAACTTTTCTCTCTACAGTTGGATTAAGTAGTTTTAACTTGTCTAGCACAGAATTCTGTTCGAGAAATGGTATGGATTCAATCATAATTATATATCACTAAAAGTGTTTTAAAATTTTTACTGTTCTATCATAGAAATCATGATACATTAACTTTTAAAATATAACCCATCAATAACTATTAGAAGGTGAATAGAATGGCTGATGAAAAAGAGGAATTAATACTTGATCAGGAAGTAATATCAAAGGATGATGAGGAGATTCTGAAGCTCATAGAGCAAGAACAGGAGAGAATTTTTGTGGTAGGTGCAGGAGGAGGGGGTTCGAACACAATAAATAGATTATTTGAATTCAGACCGGCATCTAATGTAACTCTGGTGGCCGCAAATACAGATGCAAAGCATCTAATAAAGATCAAAGCTCACAGGAAAATCCTTATAGGTCAGCAGCTAACTAAAGGGAGAGGATGTGGTAGCAATCCTGAGTGTGGGGAGAAAGCTGCACAGGAAACTGCTGCAAAGGTCAAAGAAGTTCTTAATGGAGCTGATCTTGTATTTCTCACATGTGGTATGGGTGGTGGTACTGGTACAGGGGCTCTACCTGTAATAGCTAAAATAGCAAAACAGGATGTGGGTGCTCTGACTGTCGGAGTAGTAACATTACCATTCCAATCTGAGGGGAAAGTTAGAATGGATAATGCTATTTCTGGTATAAAAAAATTGAAGCAGAATGTAGATACCTTGATCATAATAAAGAATGATAGATTATTAGATATTGCAAAAGATTTACCCCTGGATAAAGCATTCAAGATAGCTGATGAAGTGTTAGCTAGATCTGTTAAAACCATAGCGGAGATGTCCGTAAAAGCAGGATTGATAAACGTCGATTTCGCAGATCTAACTACTGTTCTTAAGAATGGTGGTTATGCTGCTATAGCTATAGGTGAGTCTGCATTAGAAGGTAGCAAAGAGGAGAGAGCAAAGCTTGCAATAGAAACTGCTCTATCCAATCCTCTGTTGGATATAGATATATCTACAGCAGATAGAGCTCTGATAAACATAATAGGAGGAGAGGATCTTATGCTACAAGAAGTTAATTACATAGTTGATGAGACTAAGAAGAGAATAAGTCCAAATGCACATATAATATATGGAGCTAGAGTAGAGCCTGAGATGAAGAAGTCATCTATAAGAGTGTTAGTAGTATTAGCAGGGGTCACTTTACCAAATGATTTCTATGACGAACAGAATCAGAACATAAAAGACGTGTTGGGTATAGAAAAGATATGAATTTTAGCTTTAGAGATATTCAGAATACTATCCATCGTGAAGTAGATAGTATGATATCAATATACAGGAAAGTTAGGAAACCTGAGCAACAGCAAGTTACATCCCTATTCAATCAAATAATTTTCATAACCTTTATAGTTGGGAGTTTTGGTATAGTTATAACAATACTATCTATAATATTAGATCTTGTGGTGAGATTGGTATGATATACCTAATCCCTGTTGTTGTTAGGGATGCACATATAATTGCAAAACTTATTGAAAAGCGTATTAGAGATGAGAGAATTGAAGGAGTGTACTCCATATATTTAGATCCGAAGATTCGGGGATATCTTGTAATAGAGGCTAAGAACGATGATGTTATTAAAAAGGCCATAGCTGGAGTTAAGGGAGTAAAACCTAGATCAGAACTGTTGACCATCTCTGAGCAAGAACTGGATAAAATTTTGAATAAACTGCTAAATGAGGAGAAAGAAGTCATAAATGTTGGTGATATTGTTGAAATAATCAGAGGGCCTTTTGCAGGAGAAAAGGCCAAGGTTACAGCAATCAGTTCTGATAAAAATCTATACACTGTAATCCCTATAGATCTCCCAACAATAGTCCCTATAGATATTCCTGCTAAAAACATTAAACTTTTAAAATCTTCTAAAGAATAGAACATCATGGGATTGAGACCAGCTAGAACAGTTAGAAATAGAGTTTACAAACAAGCTTGGACCAGATGGAGTAGGAAGAATATGTCTAAGAGTTATGTTAAAGCTCTTCCCCACATGGATCTAAGACAGATATTGAATGGTACAGGAAATGCGGAAAATTATAGTGTTCAGTACGATCTGGTTGCTGAACAGACGTATTTACACAGAGATAATGCAATAGAAGCTGCAAGACAAACTATTGTCAAATATTTAGAACCTAAAATACCTGGGAAATTTTTACTGATTGTAAGAAAATATCCGCATGTTATACTCAGAGAAAATAGGATGTTAGCAGGTGCAGGAGCTGATAGAATTCAGAAGGGAATGCGTAGATCTTTTGGTAAGCCTGTAGATAGGGGGGCATCTGTAAAGAGAGGGGAAGCAATCTTTTCATTGTATCTGGCTTCTGATGATATGAAGCTAGCTCATGAAGCTCTGAGAAAAGCCTCCAGAAAATTATCCGGTTCTTGGAAGGTTGTAAAGGTAAAATGACTGATGTAAATACAAAAATTGATCAATTATTGAGTTTACTAAAAGATAGAGGAACATTAGAGTTAGTGGAATTAGCAAATCTTTTGAATGAGAATGTTGATAAGGTTAAGGAGTGGATTTTAATACTGGAGAGTAATGGGTATGTGAAGATTCAGAGTAAATTATCAGGTACGTTTATAAAATTTGTAAAGATGCCAGAACAGGTTACTCAAGAAGAACCTGAGAAAAAGAGAAAGAGACGAAAAGAGGAGGATACTGAACAGAAAGGGGAAGAGAGTAAACAGGATAAACCTCAAGAAATGCCAAAACAGGAGACTAGAAAGAGTGAGGTCAAAGCAGAAGTGAGAAGAGAGCAGAGTTCTGATGTGCTGAAGAGAATTATTCAGCTTAAGAGAGAAATTATGAATCTAGATAGGCAGAGGGTAGAAATCATTAGAGAGAGATTAGAATTCCTAAAGAATGAGAGTGATCAGGTGATAAACAATCTAAGTGATTTCATAATTGATTTAGAAGAAAATCTTCTTGGGCTATCTGATAATGTCTCTACCACAGTACCCAGGATAGATCAGGAATTAGATAGTGTAATTAGCAGTTTGGAGAATATGAAAAGCTTGGTTGAGAACTATAAGAACGATATTGGTAATTTTAATACTAGATTGGAAGAACTAAAGTCATTATACAAGGAGATAAAGAAAGCTTATATATCTGATCTAAGAGAAATAGAATCTGTACTTGAGGATATTGAAGATCTGAAGGAACAAAAAACTAAATTAGTTGAACAGAAAAAAGATCTTGAAGCAAGAACTGAAAGCTTGAAAGCTCAGATAGAAGCATTAGAAGCATCTCTGGCAAAATTGGATACTAGATATTCTAAACTTGAATCTAAGTTAGATGAATTGAATTCTAAACTGGATGAACTCAATCACAAATATAGTGGATATCATAAGATGAGTGTTGAATATGAGCAGAAAATAGCTAGTATGGAACAACAGAGGGAAGAGGTCTTGAATAGGATAGAGACTATAAAGGCAAATATCTTAGAAATGCAGAATAATGCCCAGAATATAAAATCTAAAGCTCAGAGAGAGATTTTGGATAAATATATAAGTGAATTGGAGAATTATATATTAGATGTAGAGCAGAGAGTTAAGGAAATAGATGAGGAACAGAAAGAGTTGGAAAATAAAAAGAGATTGTTACAGGAAGAATTGAAAAGATTAATAGATACATCTCGAAGCAAATGATAGATCAGAATGTTATAAAGAATCTAATCATAAAGCTCCATGAGTTAATAGATAGGGAAAATAGTAGGGGCTTGGAGAAAATAGATGAGACTATTTATAAGCAAGCTCAGAACATTCTCCAAGAGCTGAGTAAATACAGAGATATGGATGTGGTATATGATAGGCAATATCAGATAATCTATGAATCTTTTTCCAAATTAATTCGTATTAGGATGGCTAAGATAGGTATGATGGTATTAAACGATAGAGAACTGTTCAAAGAATATCTTACGGAAGAAGAATATCGATTCTACCAGTCCATGAAGGAATTAATATCTGAGTATCGGAGCAAATTCTTAGATGTGAAAAGGACTGTTAAGGTGGAAATTACACAGGATATTCAGGAGTATTTTGATATCTCTGGTAATAAGAGAGGTCCTTACAAAGTTGGTGAGGTTATTGAGATTGAACCTGAGGAGGCTGAATGGATGGTGAGTGAGGGAAAAGCTAGGAGATTAGATTAAATATACATCATCATCTGGATGTCTATATAACGGTTGTTTCAATCGTTTCTGATCGATAATATGTCCTATAATACCTATAGATCTGGCCAATATAAATATAGCATTACCATATCCAATTTGAACTATATCTTTAATATCATTAAAACCATCCTCTTCCATTAGATCCAGAAGAATAGCAGCTATAGCCCCATCTACGTTCAATATCAATCTCTCAGATTTTTTCAAAGTCTCTCTCTCCACCTCCATGGCAAAATTCAAATACTTACGTATTTTCAAATTATCCTGAGCAAATCTTTTCAATATCTCCACTCTCCTATCAGGGTTGTATTTCGACTTGACTCTGTGTCCTATTCCAGGTATGTTTATCCCTTTCTTTCTCATTTCCTCTACAAACTGTACAGGAGTTATGCCTCTATTTACTGCATCGTAAAAATACCTCATGGCATCATCTATAGCCCCCCCAAATCTAGGTCCTATCGTTAGGATTCCTGAAGCTAGAGAACTTACTATGTCCTTTCCAGCTCTAGAGGCTACTATTGCGTTATGAGCTCCAGAGACATTTGGACCATGATCTGCTAGTAGTATAATACTCATATTAAGGAATTTCTTGAATCTATCAGATAATCTACGTTTGTACCACAACAAACCTATTACATCTGTAATATCCCCCTCCATGAGATCAGATACTTTTATACCATTATAAGCAATTTCCCCATCAATCTCCTTAGATATGCTAGATACTATTGAGGTAGGTCTTCTAACTATGTTTTCATTCACAGCTCTCTTGAAATCCATAGGCAAAGGGTTGTATTTGGATTCATGAGAAGATAACCCTAATTTAGCGGATATGTCTCTTATTATATTCTCCAAATCTCCAAATCTTTCAGGTACAATAACCCCCGCATCTCTTAAAACTCTCATCTTCTCCCTAGCTCCTTCCATATTGGTATTAGCTTTTGCTGCAGCATGTCCAAATTGAACTTTCCAAGGGAATAGTTCTGCAGATATTCCAACCACCCACATTATCAGAGGTTTTCTAATCTTTCCCTCTTGAACCATTCTAGCTATCTCATACTCTTCCTTGCCCCCTATTTCACTAACAGCTACTATCAGTTTTATATCTGGATCCTGTTCCATTCTAAGAATATGTTCTAACATAGTAGAGCCAGGGAATACATCTCCTCCTATAGCAACTCCTTCTCTCACTCCATTACTGTTTCTAGCAATTATTCTAAACATCTCATTCAACAATCCCCCACTTCTAGTAATAACACCAACAGAACCAGGAGAGTATAATCTGCTCTTTAGGATATTACTGTAATCCCCTCCAACAACCCCTGCTCTCAGAGCTCCTACTGTAATTGCTCCAAAAGTAGCAGGACCTATGATGATCTTCTGATTATCTTTAGCAATTCTTATGAGCTCTTTCATATCTCTTTCTGGTATGCCTTCGGCTACTATCACCAGCACCCTAACACTTGGATGCTTTAGTACTAGTTCAGATGGGGCTCTAGCAGATCTGTATGAAGCTAGATTTACAACTACTGTTGGATTTAGAGTATCTAGAGCTAAATTCAAATCACTGTAAACAGGAATTAATATTTCTCTAGAACCATAGAATAGCTTCTCCATTCCATTATCATTATGTACTATCCCCACAACAGAAGGTGCTCTGCCTATGATATAATCATAGTCTAGAATTCTCTGGATATAGTCTGGTTTGTTGTTTATTACTAACACTCGATCATCTCTAGTGAATAGCGCCATGAGTTCTATAGAGTAGCTATTTTTAAAAACATCTTGTAAAGTTTTTGTTCTAAACGTGAAAATATACTCGAGCCGATTGGGTTGTGAGAGATATGGGTGATATAGAGGTTTAGCCCTTTGGAAGGGATCGGCTGAACTCCTCGGCAGAGCCTTGGAGCTTACACCTTCCCCCCATCAAACCCATCTGCTATGGGCGGGCTTTGGCCTCTAGTTTTGGGAGAGGCTTCGACCTTAGATGCTTTCAGGTCTTATCCTCTAGGGCGTAGCTACCCGGCAATGCATTTCACAACCGGTACACCAGAGGCCCCAGGACCATGTTCCTCTCGTACTAGTGGTCCTTTCCCCTCAAAGGCCAACACTCCCAGTAGATACTACCGTACTGTCTCGCGACGTACTGAACCCAGCTCATGTGGGTCTTTAACGGATGAACAACCCGACCCTTGGCTGCTCCTACACAGCCAGGATGACCCAAGCCGACAGCGATGTACCAAGCCGCGGGGTCGATATGTACTCTCGCCCGCGACGAGCCTGTTACCTCCAGGGTAGCTTGTCTGACAGAGTAATCCCCCACTACAAGGATATTACTGTTCGCTAAGCCCGGGTTTCCCCTCTTCTTCCCACGCTGTTAGGGAAGAAGTCAGGCCTGCATTTGTCTTTATCCCTCTACGACGGATTTCTGACCCGTCTGAGCAGACCTTTGGGCACCCATGTTACCTTTTCGTGGGTGTACCGCCCCAGCCAAACCGCCCACCAGATGCTGTCCCCGAAGGTAATCATCGTCAGCCCAGCTAAGTGGTGTTACATCGTTGCCTCCACTGCCCCCGGAGAGGCAGCTTCGACGGCTCCCACTTACGCTCTGTAGCCAGGCCGACGACAAAACATCTGGCTGCGGTAAAGCTCCATGGAGTCTTCGTTTCCCACTGGGAGTCCCCGGCATCTTCACCGGGAAGTGAGTTCACAGGGTCCCAGGTAGAGACAGTGGGGGAGTCGTGACGCCATTCATGCAAGTCGCCAATTAAGCGACGAGGTATTACGCTACCTTAAGAGGGTCAGAGTTACCCCCGCTCTTTACCAGCCCTTATTCTCCTTGTAAGGAGCTTTCGGGTACTGGCAGTGAGCAGGCGTCGGCCACTGTACACAGCCTTTAGGCCTAGCAGTGACCTGTGTTTTTGGTAAACAGTCGCTCCCCCCTTGTCACTGCGACCTGGAATTTACTCAATTCCAGGCACCCCTTCTCCCGAAGTTACGGGGCTAACTTGCCGAGTTCCTTTACCTGGGTTCTCCCTGCAGGGCTGAGCCTTTTCAGCTAGGGCACCTGTACCAGTTCTCGGTACGGTTAGGTGGGATCGTTCCTTCTCACCTTTTCATGGGCCCTAGGAGTCGAAGGAGTTCCCCCATCACACTTTCATCCCTTTCTCCTCATTACGAGACTCCAGGGATTTCAGTGCTTGGACCGGTCTGGCTCCTCCTATCCCGAGGCGTCAGTGAGAAGGCTAAAACCTACCCACCTAGGACGGGAATATTAACCCGTTACCCTACTCAGCGTATTCCCATTAGGATACGCCTTAGGACCGCCTAACCCTTGGCTGATGAACGTTGCCAAGGAAACCTTGCCCTATCAGCCCCTCAGGATTCTCACCTGAGTTTGCTGCTACTGTCGCCAGGATATTTATTCCAGAGCGCTCCATAGGACCTCACGGCCCTACTTCTCAGCACTCCGGACACCCTCCTACTCGATGTGTTCCATAGGAACACCGGTAGGGTATCGGAAGTGGGCTTAGCCCCGTCCATTTTTGAGAGATCCTTTCTCGGCTGGTCCGCTTTTACGCGTTGCTTAGACGATGGCTGCTTCTAAGCCTACGTCCCAGCTGTCTATGAAAGAATCCCTCTTTTGGATTCACTTTTAGCCCACATTTAGGGTCCTTAACCCTACGTCGCGTCGTTCCGCAATAGGCCCTCAAGCTTACCCCGAGGAGCCCCACTGCCACCATCTACGAGGCCTGAACATTCGGAGTTTGATAGAGGGGCGAGGGATTTCTCCCCCGCTTCCTCAATCAGTGCTCTACCGTTCAGGCTCTCTCCGGTGACGCTGTGCTGAGACACATTTGGGAGGGAACCCGCTATCGCCCGGCTCGACTGGCCTATCACCCCTAAGGGCACCTCACCTAAGCGGAATATACCAGCACTAGTTGCGGGCCTTCACCTACCTGTAAGATAGGCTTCACCCTGGGCGCCCTTAGTTCGCAACGGGCTTCGGGTCTCTGGATAGTGATTTACCCCCGTTAAGAGGCTGCCCCTCGTTTATCACTGCGGGCATTCGCTTTCGCTCAGGCTTTCGCCTCACCACTACCCAGAACTCCCTGGCTCTTGCTTCGAGAAGAATGTCAGGACAGTGACCTTGGGTTGGCTTTGAGAGTCGCCTCTCTCAGCTTCACCCAAGTACCCTTTCCTGCCCTGACTGCCTGTCTCCGCCTAGTTTCAGGATCTTTTCACTCTCCTGCCCGGAGGTCTTTTCAGCGTTCCCTCGCGGTACTAATTCGCTATCGATCTTCCAACTATGTTTAGACTTGGAGGATAGTTCCCCCATCTTCACCCCCCAATCATGGGAGGCTACTCCTCTGGTTCGCCCCTACTCTCTACCTCTACGGGACTCTCACCCTCTTTGGTGTAGCATTCCAGCCAACTTCGAGTCAAGAGTAGGGTGCTCCCCCCCACCTCTCCACCTACATTACTGTAGGGGATTCGGGACGGTCTGTGCGGGGTTCAGTCGCCCTTACTACCCGCATCTCGTTTGATTTCTCTTCCTGCCGGTACTAAGATGCTTCAATTCCCGGCGTCAACTGGCCTAGTCCGAAGACTAGGCACTTCTCCCAATCCCAGGATCAACCCTCGCATGCAGGTACCCTGGGCTTATCGCAGCTTGCCACGGGGAGATGTGTTGGAAGTCGAGCCATCCACTAGGCGGATTGCAGCAAACTCTATATCACCCATATCCCTCACACTAGCCAACCGGCTAGAGCTATTTTATATATATTAACGAAACATTTTTAAATATATCACTTTACTCTTAATATTCTAAATATTCCTCTAAACATCCTTACAATCTCTGAACTTTTCATACCTTTAGCTAACATCACATTTATCACTCTAAGATTAGTAATTTCGGCATATCTTTTCAGATATTCTCTAGCTCTGTATTCATCATTTTTACCAATAGCTTTGAAAATTTTCAATTCCAGAAACATTCTCTCTCCCTCTTCTAATATCCCTCTGCTATTCAGAATCGATTTCAGAATCTCAGGGTTGTCTGTTCCATAATCATCCTTAAACATATTCCACTTCCTTCTTACAAACCATAAGTATTTTCTTAAAATATCCCTATCTTCTGATTTCATTCTAATGGCTAGCTTGACCTTACTATTCTGGATTTTCTCATCAGCATCTTTACTCAACTCTAGCTCATCTGATCTAGTTTTTAATTCCAGATAGGCTGCAATAGCTCCTAAGGCTGCTATCTCTGTGAGCTTGGTAGCTAATCTGAGCATATCATTCAGTCTATCATTTAGCTCTTCTATTACATCCTGTTCAATAGTTATGGTGAATCTCTGAAACATATCTATTATATCAGATCTCCTAATCTTACTCAGAGTTGATTCCAATTGATTACTTATACCTATTCTAAATTCATTAATTTCACTTATGATTTTATATTGATCTTCTCTCATATAACTCTCGTCATCTTTGATTCTATCATTGAACATATTAACTCTTTTTGTTATATCCTCAGTTGCCAACACCTTATTACTTTGAAATTCCACTTTTTTCTCTATCTGGAGTTCAGGCATCTGTATTAATAAGATTTAGTTATATTTAAACATATGCTATGTGATAAGTGTGCATCAATATATAATCTGAATGGATTGGTAGATATAGGGGAGAACTGTGAGATATGCCATGGAATATGGGATAGATTAGAACTCAGAGATCTACCTTCACAGAGAGTCTCCATTAGAGTTATTGGGTTTGATGATAGTAAATACTTACTACAACCCAGGTCAACATTATCTGCGGCTATAAAGGAGGAACTCAAATCCAAATATACTCTACAGATCGACAATACAGATCCAGATGTATACATAGATGTTTCTCCAGATGGAATAAAGATAAGGAAAGCAGAATTATTTATATTTGGGAGATATTGGAAATTACGTAATAATATATCTCAGAAGAGATGGCCAGGTAAAGGAATTCCTTCTATAGAAGGTATTATAGGTAGAGAATTGATCAAGATCTATGGAGGAAATAAATACTTTATGCATGCGTCAGGAAGAGAGGATATTGATGCATTTAATATAGCTGGTAGACCTTTTGTAATGGAGATTCATGAACCTGTCCGATACGATGTCTCACCAGGAATCATACAATCACAGGGAATTGTTGCTGTTATCTATGGTAGGGTTAGGAGAATAATGCGAACATTGGTTTCTGATTCACACTTTGATAAGTCCTATATATGTTATCATAAGGAGTTAAGTGATGAGGAGATAAGCACTCTATCTAGCTCTCCTGTTCTTCGAATTTCACAATATACTCCTAGCAGAGTAGAACATCGCAGGGCTCTAAAGACTCGATACAGGAAGATATATAGGATCAGAGCATTTAGGAACTTTAGCTATATCTATGCAGAGGCGGGAGCGTATATCAAAGAATTCTTTCATGGAGATAAGGGAAGAACCTCCCCTTGTATTTCCTCAATTCTAAATAGAGAGATCAACTGTGATACATTGATAGTATCTAGATTGTATGATAGATTTGTTGATATACTATATAATCGCTACAGATTAGATTCTTTTCATTAGTTTATCTATGAAAATCAGTAAGGCTCTACTGTATTCAGTTTGAGGAGAATTTGCCACGTATTCTTTGAGCAGTTCTAGAGTTCTCTTCCGATCCAGCTTTAGAGCTCTGTTCAACATCTCCTTGGCATTATTCATATCATCTACATTAATATATGATATAGTAAGCACTATGAGATCAAATACGTCTGTGTTAGGTTTTAGATTATCTATTACTTCTTTATATTTTCCCAAGTAGAATGCTGAATAGGAGAACAGTCTAGGATACTGATCTTTAACATGTTTCAAGAATTCATAGGCATACTGATATCGCTTGTACTTTAGGAAAGCTGAGCCTAGTAATAGGTATTTTGTATTCTTATCAGTTACCGTCTCAGATATTTTTATTATCTCATCTAATGTTTTGGTTCTCAAAATCTGTGGAATGTCTATCATCTATAGATATCCCTGTTATCTTTCTGATCGATTTTCGGAAGCTCCATCTGATTCTTCTGGTAGCTCTCTAATATGTTCATATCTATAGTAATATCTTGATTGAATAATTCTCTGAACAGCTCTCTGAATCGGTTCAGCAATGAGATTGTAGATGGGATATCTGGATTATTCTTACTTGAGTTGGGAGCAAACAGCGCAATATAATTAATCCTATCATGGATATATGGTAGAATCATTGCCAAAGGACCGCCCAATGCACCTTCTCTTATTGGTTTCATAGGTATCAACGTATTCGGAACTGGAGATATATTAGTTACATAATTATATTCAACATCAGAGATACTACTCAGAAAGATAACATAATCTATTTTGAGCGTTTTTATAATCTTCAGAATTAATGAGTATATCATCGGTGCAACTACCATAGAGAGAGATATTTCAGATATTAGTAGATATAAATTCATCCCATCCAATCTATTTCTGTATAATCTTATAGGAGACAGAGGTTGGGATTTGTGTATAACTGCTACAGGCGGCAATTTTTTACTGAATTTCTGTTCCATGAGTTCAAACCCCGGAGAGTAAATTAGAGTAAGTCCTGCCAAACTACCTATCATCCCTGTAGAATAGAGTGTAACTAATAGTACATTCTTACTTTTTCTTGCCATTCTTTTTCACTCTTCTCCTGATAATAGGTTCTTCATCTTCTGACTCCCTCTCATCTTTCATCTCTGCCTGCTGTTGTGTAGGGATTTCTGGAAGCTCAGGTTTATCTGGAATCAGATATGGATGATCTATTTGAGTTTTTGTATTTTTCCTTAGAACATGATACAGAGGGCAGAACCCTACTAGAGAGGTGACTATCAGGAGAAATGAGGGAATAAATAACAGATAACTTTGAACTGATATTCCAAGTATCATCATCCCAATACCAGCTAATAATCTTAATGATCTATCTATATCTCCTACATTTCGTTCTAGCATACTTTATTTAATAGAATAAAGAATTTAAAAATTACTTTCTTGCTACTATAACATATACTAACAATCCAAGAACCAGTACTCCTAGAATAGGTAGGATCAGATCTAGGATGCTTCCCTGTCTAGTAACTCTTATATAGTATTCAGCAGGATTATAACATTGTGCCACAAATCTAACCACATAATCTCCACTGGTATTGAATTCTACAGCTCTAACCCCACTGATTGATAAATTCTGGACAACCTCACCAGTATCATATCTTATTATTTCCATATTTGCAGCTGCTGATAGATTCTTATAGTCTCTTATTTCAAATCTTATCAAACTATTTTCCGGAACGATATAATACTGTTCTATAGGAATATCATTATAAGTTGCTTTTGTTATGAAATTGTTCTTCAGACCCTGCGCCAATATAACCAACTCCACATTATCAGATTGACCTATTGAATAGTCTCCTTGATAATCTGATATACATCTCAACTCATAAGTATCAGGAGGTAGGGATCCCCATCTAATATTTATTCCTTCCAGAATATTCCCCTGCAAAGTCTGATTTTTTAGAATTATTATAGGTTGGGATATATAGAAGTTCCCAGATATCTTTATATCTCTACAATAATCTACATAGTATCTCCTGTTAAAATAGCATGACGCAGCTGAATATATTGATATCAGATTACCATTAGCCACTAGAAAAACTCTCTGATTCGGTAAATAGAGTATATTGTTAGATATCTCAAATTCATAGCTACCCACAGGTATCCCATTCAATATTAAATACGTAGATCTACCGCTATTCACTAAAACCATCTCATCATTTAAATAATATCTAGAGTTTATCAGAGGTGGTTGGATATCTATGATCTTAGAACTAGTATATATTCCATCTATAGTATATGCATGGTAGTCCCTATCAACCTGAAACACGGCATATATAGATGTATTGAAATACCTCTGTTCTAATACATTACCATATAGATCTATTACATATAGTTGCTGATAAAATGGGATATATATTCTATCAATTCCATACCATAATTTAGCACTAGGTTTCAGATCTGTTATTTGGATAGTAGTGTTTCCTATCATTATGTATATTCCAGAATCAGAATGTACTAGAAAATATTTGGATCCAGCATATACATCTAGAATCTCCCCACTAATCTTGAGATTGGATAGAAGGTTTAGCTGATTATCTAGTATGTTTATTTCTCTCGTTGACCTCTCTTTTTTCACTATTGTATAGAAGTGGTTATTAGAGAAATAGATCTGATCAGCGGGAACATTTATATATCTCTGATTTATAACCATGTTCACAACGGTGTATTCAACGATACCATTAGTAGTTGGCAATACTGCTCTTCTAGGCATATCTAAATATCCTTTTCCTACGATCGTCCCATAATTAGATCTATACTCCTGAAGTATGGATCTGCTGTTAATATCATAGAGTATTATCCCACTAGGAGTTACTATATAGAACTGAGAACCTATAGCCTGAGATATCTGGATTATATCAAAATCTGTTTTAATAGTGGATATAGGTATGGAGAATAGTGTTGATATGAGTATTAGACTAGCTAAAATGAGCATCTTCCATCTGATCGATCTGTTTCATAATATCTTTAGGGCTCTTCCCATCAACAGTTATCCCCATGCTCAGACATGTACCTACCAGTTCTTTTACCCTATTTCTCACACTGTTTGTATTAGATTTATCAATACTACTCTTAGCCAATTCTATTAGTTTTTGCATAGATATATTACCTACAGGAGTATCGTGTTTACCAGCACCTTTCTCCACTCCTGCCTCTTTCTTTATCAACTCTGTAGTTGGAGGTATTCCTACTTCTATTTCATAGTTTTGACCTTCATAGTATATTATAACAGGAACTTTAATACCTTTGAAGAAGGAAGTTTTCTTATTTATCTCATCTATTATCTTCTGTACAGGTAGCTTTGCAGCACTCAATGCAGGTCCTAAAGGAGGTGTTGGTTTAGCAGCTCCTCCATCAACAAGAGCCCTGATTTCTTTTCTAGCCATGCTCTTTTAGATGCTTATACATATTTAAAAATATTTATGTATTTTAGAGCTGTATGGATGTTGTTAAATATTTATATGAGAAGAGAGATTCTGGAGAGAAGATGCTGTTTGCGGTTATTGATCCACTGGATTATGATAGCATAGATTCTGCTGTAAGGGTAGGGATTAGAGCTTATGAGGCTGGATTTGATATGATTCTGGTAGGAGGTTCTATAGGTGTACAGGGTGAATTGCTAGATTATACAGTTAAGATGATCAAAGAGAGCGTAGATATCCCTGTAGTTCTATTTCCAGGTAATCTGGCAACTATAACTAAATACGCTGATGGAATATACTTTATGAGTCTCTTGAATTCCAGGAACCCCTATTGGATAACTAGAGTTCAGCTATTAGCTCTACCTATAGTTAAGAAACTTAAGATACAAGTCATACCTACAGCATATGTTGTCGTTGAACCTGGAGGTACAGTTGGTTGGGTCGGTGATGTGGATTTAATTCCTCAGAATAAACCCAAGCTACTAGGAGGATTTGCAGCTCTGGCGGAGACACTTGGGTTTAGACTGTTTTTAGCTGATGTGGGAAGTAATGCAGATAGGCATGTACCACTAGAAGGAATATCAGAAGTTTCTAAAAATACATCCAACATACTGAAAATAATTGCAGGAGGGGTAAAATCCCCAGAGCAGCTTAGGGAGATTTACAGAGCTGGTGCTGACGGGGTACAGATAGGTACCGTGTTAGAGAAAGGGGAGATGCCCGAGAGGTTTGCTGCAGTGAAGAAAGAATGGAAGTAGGATTTGTTATATCACAATCAGATATCCAAGGATATTCCTTTCTTGTCAGTAAAGATGCCAAGCTAGATAATAATGTATTTGTAATTACTGATAGTGGGATTTTTGGAAGAGTAGTTAATATAGCTAATATGAACAATTTGCTCATGGATCAAGATGTGCTTATATATTATGATGAAATACTGAAACATGTTGCACCTGAGAGAGAAAACTATAGTATTGCTCATGTGAAAATCTACGGATATGTAAAAGATAATCGAATTAATAGAGTGAATTCTCCACCAAAACCAGGCGATACTGTTAGAATAGTGGATTGGAATGAACTCAAAAGATTATTTGGATTGGAAGAGAGTGATCAATCTATCTCCATAGGATATGTTTTGCCTTATGAGCAGGAATTCTATTTTGATCCGTATAGATTGGTTGAGAAACATTTTGGAGTGTTGGCTATGAGTGGAGCTGGTAAGAGTAATATGATATCTATACTATTACAGGAATTCACACAGAGAGGGATAGATTTGCCAGTTGTGGTTTTTGATATACACAACGAATACTATAACTTTAGTCAGATATATCCTGATAGGTTTGTATCTATCAAATCTGGGGATATAAAGTTAAGTGGAGAATATATAAACACAGATGTGGTATCATCTCTTATAGAAGATCTATCCGAGACACAATTGTATATCCTAGATAGTGCTATCTCTAGATTAGATTCTCCATCCATAGATAATCTGCTGAGTATTCTCAGATCTAAGGATGATGAAAAAAGATCTGTGAATGCTCTGATAAGGAAAATTCTGCATATCAGAAATATGGATATATTTGGAGAGATTGGTTTAGAGGAAAAAATAGGGATGTTAAAATATGGTAAGTCTCTGATAATAGATTTTTCAGATTCAACTAATGATAGGATACTATCAACCAAAGCCTATGTGTTATTGAAAGAGCTATTTGAACGCAGAAAGAGGGGCGAGATCCCTCCTGTACTGGTTATTGTTGAGGAAGCTCATTTACTAGCTTCAAATGAAACAAACACAGAGAGTAGATTGAGCCAACTTATCTTAACTAGGATAGCTAGAGAGGGGAGAAAATTTGGATTGTGTTTGGGGATAATATCTCAAAGACCTTATTATTTGAATCAGACCATTATGGCTCAGCTGAATGTACAGATATTTTTGAGAATAGTTAATCCATATGATTTAGAGTATGTCAAATCGGTTAGCGAACAATTAACAGAAGATGATATCTCGTCTATCCCAAATTTATTACCTGGAGAAGCCATAATATCTGGATTGTTGAAATACCCCCTATTTGTTAGATTCAAGCTAGCTGATAGTAGGCTAAGATCGAATTATACAGATTTACGAAGTATGGTGGATAGATACTGGGAGGTGAATGGTAGAAGGAGATACTTAAAAGATATCGATTTTTAAACCCTTTGTTACTTATATATAACTAGATCATATTTTGGGTGTGATTATGTCTGGAGTAAAAATTTCTAAACTTCTTGAACAGGAGAGTATAGAACCTGAGAGAATTATCGATAGTATAGCTATCTATTTAGATCAAGATGGATCTGTTCTAACTAAGTTCTCCCCACAGGATTGGGCGGAGTATATTAATGAATTTGTAGATGAACAGGCTTACATAACTGTGCAAAAGAGAGTAGATTCTAAGGATGAACTAGAGTGGATGTACTCTAAATTGCAGAGATTGAAAGAGGGAAGAGCATTTATATTAATTGCTATGGATATGAAAAGAGATAGAATAGCTGGAGTTCTAGAGCTCATACCTGATCACTTCCCATTCCAGCATAGATGTGAATTTAGTGTTAGCGTTAGACCTGAGTATAGAGGTAAGGGATTAGCCAAGGAAATGTTTCAAATCGCTATAAAAGAGGCAAGAAAGTTAGGGTATTTAAATCTATACTTATATGTGAGTGCTGAGAATAGAGATGCAATAAAACTATATAGAAGATTAGGATTCAAAAAGCTGATTGAGCTAAAAAAGGAGAGATTTCATTATGGTAAACTAGTTAATGAGGTAATAATGGTATACACAGGGGCTCCAAATAGAAAGATTTAAAAACAGAATTTGTGTATATATTAATTGGTGAGAGAATGGGAGAGAAGGTAGGTACAGAACAGGTAAAGAAAGAGAAAGGATATCTGTATTATCTAGGTAAGGATGGGAGAGTATACAGAGTACCTATGAAGTATATGAGAGGCAAGGTAAAAGACACAAAGCCAGAACCAGTAACAAAAGAGGTTATAAAGAGAGAAAAGGGATACCTCTACTATGTGGGTAAGAGTGGATTTGTAGAGAGAACCAAGGCTAACAGAGGAAGGAAGAAGGCATAACATTCTAATTAAATTTTCTATTCTTATTTATTTTTCTCTAACATTTCAGATAGTAACTATATTCTAAAGTAATGTTTGGATTGGTTATGTTTTAAAAAGGTTTTGGGCTATATATATTAGTGTATACACTAATGTATAGGTGATAGGTATGGATGACGATCAGGAAAAAGATGAAATCATTATACAAGAGATCGAACCAGAAGAGAGTGTATCTATAGATAAGAATCTGGAGAAATTAGAGCCAAAGCGTGGTAGGCCCGACTATAGAATATTGCAACTGATAGTCGATAAGGATGGAAAATCAAAGTTTGCAGAAGTTGGTGCTATGTGGCTACATCAAAAGAAAGAGGGTGGTAGTTTTTACATAATGAAGATAGGTAAGTTAAAACTGTTTGTGTTTAAGAACGATTAGGTGATATACAATGAAAGAATTAGAGGATCTGAAAGGGGTTGGGCCAGCTACAGCTCAGAAGTTAAGAGAGGCTGGATATGAGAATGTGGAGATCATAGCTACTAGTTCTCCGTATGAGATTGCAGAGAATACAGGATTACCTATAGAACTCTGCAAAAGTATTGTAGAGCAGGCTAAAGAAGAAATCAAGATAGATGTGGTATCTGGGTATGAATTGTACAAAACCAGACAAAATATAGGGAAGATAACTACAGGCTCCCAGAAATTAAATGAACTCTTGGGAGGAGGTGTGGAGACGCAATCTATAGTTGAATTCTATGGAAAATTCTCAAGCGGTAAAAGTCAAGTAGGTTTTCAACTATCTGTAAACGTACAATTACCTAAGGATAAGGGGGGATTAGAAGGAAAAGTTGTTTTCATAGATACAGAATCTACATTTAGACCTGATAGGATTGCAGAAATGGCAAAGAGTAAAGGATTGGATCCTGATGAGGTGTTAAAGAATATATTTGTTATAAAACCTCAAAATAGTGAAGAACAGATTCTAGCGGTGGAGAAATTGGAGTATATGCTTAAGGATGAGAATATAAAACTGATAGTGGTCGATTCTCTAACTTCACATTTCAGAGCGGATTTTATAGGTAGAGGTAGTTTGAGTGATAGACAGCAAAAATTGAATAGACACATTCACAATCTGCAAAGATATGCAGAAAAATACAACTTGGCGGTGTACTTCACTAATCAGGTTATGGAAAATCCAGGTATGATGTTCGGAGATTCAACAATTCCTATTGGTGGGAACGTACTCGCTCATGCAGCTACATACAGAGTTTATGTAAGAAAGGGTAAAGATGAGAAAAGAATCGCACGATTAGTAGATTCTCCTAACTTACCAGAGCGAGAAGTAGTGTTCAGAATTACCTCCGCAGGTGTAACCGATTAGAATGTTCTGTATAAGATGTGGAAAGAGAGCTGAAATAGATGTATATTGTAGAGATTGCTATAAGGATCAGATAGATAGAGAACTTTTCAAATATACTTTTAAAATATGCCCTAGCTGTGGTAAGATCAAGATAGGATTAGACTGGAAATCTGATTTAAAATCCCTAGAGAATTATATAGAGCAAAAGCTGATAAGACACTTTGATGATGCAAGAGTAGATATTCAAGAGAATATGGCTATTGTTACTAGAAATAATATTGATTTTGAATTCCCTCTAGAAATAGATTACGAAGAGATTTTATGTCCAATATGTTCTAGAATAGCTGGAGGTTATTACGAAGGGGAGATTCAGCTGAGAGGAGCTGGTGCTAAGAGATTGCTCAAGGTAATAACCAGTAAGTTTGATAAATCTGAAAACCCATACTCAGTAAAATCTGTTCGTGAAGGTATAGATATAAGATTTTTCTCATCAAAGAAAGCATTAGAGACGGTTAGAGAATTGGGGTTAGAATATAAATTATCTAGAAAACTTCATACACAGATCCAAGGGAAGCGGAAATATAGATTAACAATACTGATTAGAGATGATGGTAACCACACTAAATAATACTTCATATACATTGCTATTCCTAGTATTACTCTTTAGTTCTAGTTCAGATAGACTAATTATATTCATATTAGCTCTATCGATTTACAATATACTTCTCATATTCCAGCTATTTAATATTCAGAGATATTTAGATCTACAAGCAGAGAATTCTAAGAGTGGATTTATAGAAGCAATTATACTTTTTCTCTTGTCTCTCCTATTTGCAACAAATCTATTCCTGTATCTAGCTCTGTTCAGAATAGCCCAATCATTGCTCTCATATCTGTTTTTTGAAATCTATAAACGGGTTAATACCTATGAAAAACATCTATCGGGGGATAAGGGTTGAGAGAAAGTTAAGAGATATTCTTAAACAGAATGGATTTCTAGTGATAAGAGCAGCGGGATCTGGATATGATACTCCTGATCTGATTGCTATGAAAGGTGGTAGAGCTGTAGTTATAGAAGTTAAAACAACCAAGAAAGATGCTATCTATTTTAGAGAGGAACAGTACAGGTCTATGTCCCAGTTCTATCAGGAAGGATTCAAGGTTATTATAGCGGTATATATACGGGGAAATTTTAGATTCTATGAATATAGAGATATAGTGGTTGATGGCAAATATCCTAAATTACCTTTGGATTCGTTCTATTTTACAGATCTTAACTCGATATGAATATCAAATTCATAATCAGAACTCTCATATAATCCTATTACAGCACCTCCTCTACCTGCCCCACTTATCTTAGCTCCAAGAACTCCTTTAGACATCATATCTGATATTGTTCTATCTACTTCTTCATTTGATACTCCTATAGCTCTTAGTAAGGATTGATTTATGTTCATGAGTTCAGCTAGTTTCATAATATCACCTGAAGATAGGGCAATTATTGCTTCATTAAATAATTCTCTGTAGGCAGCTTTTAGATTCTCAAATATAGCTGGATATTTGATTGAATACTCTCTTACATCATTTACTATATCTCCAGTACTCTGATTTCTCCTTAAAATTTTTATACCCAATTTTGCATCTATATTCAAAGATATTTTATCTATAATAGTTCTCTGATGGGATTTCCTATATAAAACAGGTCTGTTATAGAGGGAAACGTATACATCTACTCCAGAACTGTTTTTATGAAATAGATTCTCTAAATTCCATGATAGTTCAAATATCTTTTCATTACTTAGATTCAGAGACAATTCATCTGCTACCGCCTTTGTCAGAGCTACACTTAGTGCTGCAGAAGAACCTAATCCAGCAGATACGGGCAAATTCGATCTAATCTCTATTATTTGAAAAGATTCCTTAATATCCAATTCCCTCTTTAGTATATCTAACATTGAATTTATATAATCAGGATTCCTAGATTGGTCTCCTTTCTTCAGATGTATCTCCACATATCTATCAATTGGGATGACTATTGCTGGTAATCCATATACTACAAAGTGTTCACCAAATAGGATAACTTTACCATTTGATTTACCGTAGCCCATACTCAAAATAGATCTTTAAATATATTTAAATTGTTCACCTATAATTATTTAACTGGAGCAGGGGTAGCCAAGTCTGGTCAAAGGCGCAGGCTTGAGGGGTCTGTCCCGTTGTGGGTTCGTGGGTTCAAATCCCACCCCCTGCATGTCATTACAGTGATATGATCAGTCTTATGTTAATGATCCACCTGAAGTTGTAAATTTTTAAACACTTTTGTTCTAATATTAACATGGTAAAGGCTACCAGAGAACTACAG
>JAUQPY010000018.1:824-7698 GCA_030550115.1 Microcaldota archaeon | reverse complement strand
TTTCTCCAGAGTCAAAGATAAAATAGTTAGAAAATATCTTAGTGAGTACATTAGAGAAGAGTATAATAGATACAACAAGAGAGATTTTGAGATAGTATTAGAAACCTTGGAGGATGCTAATAATACTGTTTATAGCATAGATACCCCCAAGCTGAAGTTTCTATTCTATTATGAAATGCCATATGATGATCTAATGAAGAATATGAAGGATATTCTTATCAAAAGAGATGAGAACAAAGATAGGATATATAAAAATGCACTTATATTTATAAATCTGCAAAATTTAGGGGTCACTGAAAAGATTTTGGAAATGGAGATTATGAAACAGATAGAGATTAATAGAGAACTAGATTCCTATTATGATGGTGAAGATCAGTTAAAGCTGGCTAAGAATGAACTTAAAAATAGATTAAATAGAGTAAAAGAGGAAATAAACAGATCTCTATACAAAGTTAACTTAGATATATATCTCCCATATTTGAATAGAAATGCTTCAGATTTTGAATTCAAGCCTAAACCTCTTAAAGACCAAGATGATACTAGGAAAAACATTTTCCAGATGCTTGAGAGTAAATTTACTGATTTAGATATAAGAAAAAATGGTTTAGAGATAGATATTTTAAAACAGATGTTAGAGAAAATGTTATTGAATAATGATTATATAGAAGTTGAAAGAGTATACCAGGAATTTATGAAAATGCCTGGCAATCCAAAATTATTAAATTCAAAGGTAATAACTAATACGATTGAGCAAAATCATAATGAATTCAAAGAATATAGAATTGAATTAGATAATAGAGGTAATGAGATTATTCTGAAAAACAAGGAGGATATAGAGAAACAGCAGAAATTATCTTCTGTTCCTGCATCCAATTCATTATCAAATGTAACCTCTGATTTGAATGATCAGCCAGAGTCCGATATGGTTAAGGAAATAAGTTTCTCTGATTCAATTATTGTAAAAAATTCAGACGATACAGACAAGATTAAAGCTAAAATAAGAGCATTGGAGTCATATTCTAATATTATTGATATAACACTAGAGATTAAATTAAATATAAGATCTAAGAAAGATCCAGATTCTCCCCCCATTGATAAAGAAGTCATGGATAGAATTGAGAAAGATTTGAATGCTCTTAGGAAAGTGATTGAGGAGATAAAATTAGGTTATAATAGAAATTCGGATTGAGGAATAAACTTTTAATTATTTTAAACCTAACTGCATAATTTATGATCGATATGGATTATCTAAAAAACTATTATGAATTACTTAATTCAAAAGCACTTGAGCAGTTTCAAATAGCTAGAGAAGCAAGAAAGAATGGTTTTGATCCGGAAGTAGATGTGGAAATAAGCCTAGCTAGAGATTTAGCTGATAGAGTAGAGAGCTTACTGAATATAAGTGGTGTAAAGGAGAAAATGCGAGAATTAGAATCACAGGGGATGGCGAGAGATATGATAGCATTTGAAATCACAAAGATGGTTGCTAGAGGAGAGCTAATAGGTATCGTAGATAGAGAAAAGAGGATCGATATGGCTGTGAGAGTAGGTACGGCCATTCTTACTGATGGGGTACTAGTGGCTCCTACAGAAGGTATATCTAAAGTTAAGATAAAAAGAAGTAAAGATGGAGAATACGTAGCTATCTATTACTCAGGACCTATAAGAAGCGCTGGAGGTACTGCTGCAGCTCTTACAGTTCTATTGGCAGATCTTGCTAGGAGAGAGAATAGAATTCCAGAATACAAGGCAAGTGATAGAGAGGTATTCAGGATAGTGGAGGAAGTGAATATATATGATCGAGATGTGGCTAGATTGCAATACAAACCTCCAGATAGTGATGTGGAGAAGATTGTTAGAGGACTAACTGTTCAAGTAAATGGTGAGCCTACAGAAGATCTTGAAGTGATGAATTACAAAGGTGTTGATACAGTTGAAACAGACCGTATCAGAGGAGGAGTTCCATTAGTATTATGTGAAGGTATTGCACAGAAGAGCAAAAAACTCAAGAAATATGTGGAAAAGTTAAAAATTGATGGTTGGGATTTTTTAGATAAGTTAGAAGGAATAAAGATATCTGTTAGTTCTGATGTGAAAGTGGATGCTAGTTATTTAGAAGGAACTGTTGCAGGTAGACCTATCATAGCATATCCTTCTGCTAAAGGAGGTTTTAGAATCAGATACGGTAGGAGTATGACAAATGGGTTGATGGCTAAAAATGTCCATTATAAAACATTAATGTTATTAGGGGGGTTCATCGCTAATGGTACGCATATAAAGATAGAGAAACCTGGAAAAGGGGCTATAATAACAGCACATGACAATATCCACCCTCCTGTGGTTAGACTCAAGAACGGTGATGTGATTATAGATCCGCCAGAAGAATTACTAGATCAGGTTGATAGAATACTTTTCTTAGGGGATATACTAACTACATACGGCGATTTTTTAAAATCTAACAACCCTCTTTCTCCTTCACCATATGTTGAGGAATGGTGGGCTCTGGATAACCCAGGTGTTGATCCACCGAGGGATTGTGAAGAGGCATATAGAATTGCAAAAAATAATAACACCCCATTGTATCCTAAGTATGTTCTGTTCTGGAGAAATATACAGATACATGATCTGAAGAGATTGGCTAGTAACCTTATAGAACTTCAAGATTATTCTGAGATTATTTTAGATAGTAGCGTGAAAGATATTCTTGAAAATATATACTTACCTCATAGATACATTGATGGTAAGATTATAATAGATAGATTTTACTCTAAGATCTTGATGCTAAACCTAGGTGGTAAAGAGGGATTGAGAATAATTTTGGAAGATAATCAGGAGACAGATATACTGAAACTACTAACCAAAGCTGCTGGAGTGATAATCCCTGATGTTGTAGGTAGTTATGTTGGAGCTAGAATGGGAAGACCGGAGAAAGCTAAAGAGAGAGAAATGGATGGGTCTCCTAATATACTATTCCCATTGGGAATGCAGAGGGATTTTAAAAGATATGATGGGGAAGATGTGGAAGTAGCCAGATTCAAATGTAAGGTTTGTGGTATTAATACGATATATCCAAAATGTCAAAAATGTGGTAATAGAACTGTGTTTATAGGTACATATCAGGGTAAGCTTAATCAGATATATGATCTGAATTCTGAATTGAGAAGGCTAATACAATCATATGGAACTGTGGAAAAATTCAAAGGTGTTAAAGGACTATTCAGTAAGAATAAAATTCCTGAGTATATTGATAAGGGTTATATAAGAGCCAAGTACGGGATTCCTGTAAATAAGGACGGCACTTCAAGATTCGATGCGATAAATATAACTATGACCCATTTTAGACCTAAGGATATAAACGTTAGTGTTGATAAATTGAAAGAGCTGGGATATAGCATTGATTACAAGGGGGAGCCCCTTGAGAGAGATGATCAAATAGTTGAATTATATCTTCAGGATATAATAGTACCTAGAGCTGCTCTAGATTATCTATATCGAGCTGGTAAGTTTATAGATGACATATTAGTTAACATTTATGGTAAATCTCCTTATTATAAGTTTAAAAGTCCAGAAGATGTAATAGGAACCCTAGTGATAACTCAATCTCCTCATACCTCTGCTGGGATCTTAGCTAGAGTAATAGGGTGGACAGACGTTAATGGTATAATGGCCAATCCATTCTTACATGCTGCTAAGAGAAGAAATGTGGATGGTGACGAAGATTCTATATTTCTATTGCTAGATGGATTTCTAAATTTTTCTAAACACTATCTAGAATCTAAAACAGGAGGTCAGATGGATGCACCTATTGTATTAATATTGAATATAAATCCTAAAGAGGTAGATGATGAAGTCTACAATATCGAGATAGAAACATACAATCTAGATTTTTACAGAGCCACCTTGGGTTCAAAAATGCCTTCTGAAGTTAAAATCAAAATAGTTCAGAATGTTCTAGATAGATTTAGCTATCCTCTATTTACGCTCACTCATATTCAGGATAGATTAGTTAGAGGGCCTCTAGTTTCTGCATATAAGAGATTGGATAATATGAAAGATAAAATTGATGAGGAGCTGAATGTTATGAAAAAGATAGCTGCTATTGATATGAAAGATGCAGTTCAGAGAATAATAAACGATCACTTTTTCCCAGATATATATGGAAATCTTAGAAAATTTTCAAAACAAGAGTTTAGATGTAAGAAATGTAATGCTAAATACCGAAGACCTCCTCTCAGTGGGAGATGTTTAGAGTGTGGTGGGGAATTGCAATTAACTATTACAAAAGGAAGTATACAGAAATATCTAGATATTGCAATTAAATTAGCTGATGAATATCAGATCGATCCATATTATTTAGGTAGATTAAAGTTGATAAAGATGAGTGTTGAGAGTATGTTCGGCCAGGATAGTGAGAAAAAGCAAGGGGGAGGTTTGGATGGAATCATTGTTAAATGAGGGATTAGCCTCTGTAGATATATCAGGAGTTTTCTACAACCCTTATATGAAGTTAAGTAGAGATATATCTGTAGAAGTTATTAGAAGAATAGATGATGAATTAGAAATTCTGGATGGTTTTTCAGCATCAGGTATAAGAGGAATCCGGTACAGTTTGGAGAGTGAGAATGTTAAGAGAGTAGATTTTTTAGATTTTAACCAAAGTGCTATTGATAAAATTAGAAAAAATATTAATATTAATGGCATAGATGGTAATATTTTCAAAATAAGATTCGAAGATTTTCAAGATTTTAATAACTATAACTTCATTGAGATAGATCCTTTTGGTTCTCCATCCAAATATATACCTATCGTTATATCTAGAATGAGAAGAGATGTATTCTATCTATCTGTTACAGCTACAGACACAGCTGTATTGTGTGGAAAACATTGGCAGGCATGTATAAGGAATTATATAGCAAGACCTATAAGAGATAGAACCTGTCATGAGACAGGATTGAGGATACTAATAGCTTACATAGCTAAGATAGCTTTTATATATGATTATAACATTACCCCTCTTATGAGTTTTTACTATAGGCATCAGATGAAAACTATTATAAAATTAAATAGAGATGTCAAAGCTATCCATAATAATCTGAAAAATTTAGATTATATATATAAAAATAGAGATCTGAGTAAAGGTGTTGGTTTTGGAGATCAAATAGCAGGACCCTTATGGATCTCTAAATACTATTCCGATAGATTTTCTGATATTCAGATCCCTTTAGTTAAATCAATAATAGATGAGTTGGATATACCATATCATTATGATTTACATGAGATGGCTGAACATTATAAAATACCAGAAATACCTAAGATAGATAAGCTAGTGAAGATATTAGGTGGATCCAGGACTCATTTTAATCCTAAAGGAATTAAGACAAACAGACCTGTATCAGATATATTAGAATATATGCGATCGCTATAAATTGCTGAAATTCAATAATTAAGATTTCTGAATATTTCTCTTGATAATCTCATCTATGGAATCTATTATATTATATAGATTAGATTTTGCATAAGCCACATTTTTATAAACTGTGTTATTATCATCAGACTCTATAACTTGCTTCACATTGATCTTTGCATTATGGACGATTCTTAATAACTTCTGTATATCAGATAATTTTACACTTATAACATCATCGGTCTGTATATTTGATTGAAATTTACCACCTGTAAGTTTGTGCAGTAAATTAGCTATATCATTTGTAATGTTTAATAAGTTTTTAGCATCTATCTGGATTTTAAGCTCCCCTCTGGCAAACTGATGATGGAGCTCTACATCATGATAGGTTTCTACATACCTCTTAGCTATTTGTTTCTGATAGTTTCCCAGTCTATCCTCCAATCCTTCCAAGTAGTAAAATATCTCTCTATATATACCTTTCATGCTTTATTTTTTTATAAAAGATCTTTATTTTTTTTATAAAAGATATTTATTAAAAAATAGTGCTCAAGAAATTCTTAAAAAGCTGATTTTAGACTTACCATTCAAATTCCATATTTTCCAAACATTCTCCATGTTTAGATATGAGAATCTATTGTATTCTACACCTCTTATAGAAGGGAATAATGGATGATGATTCTTTATATAGAAAGTAAAATAGATCAGCAGCTTCTAGTTGCAATTCCTGTATGACTTTTAATTTATCCAATAACGCTCTTATTAGAGGTCTTGGTGATCTTAGATAGAAATTTGATGTTGGATTTTGAATATAGATATTGTCAATAGACTTATTACAGAGAGTTAAAATTGATTTCCTTTTGAATCCCTATTCTACCTGCAAGGTATGGATAAGGATTTTAGCATCATATGTTATAGATATAGGCATTCTAAACATCCAATTTACATTAGTATTATGTAGAGATCCATTAATCCTTCCCAGTGAGGAGGTTCATATAATTGTATTTTATAATTTCTGTAATTATCCTGAATAGATAAATTTGTAATACAATATAATTTTCTCCGTATCTCTGGAAGTCTCATTTTGTTTTCATAATAACTATTATATGATTCAAGTAAAGATCTAGGATTCTAGGTCCTTATTCAATTTCACCTGATATCGCTTAATGATTCCTGTACCTGGATCTGCAACATCTTTAGCTAAAAAGATTTCGTAAAAATCTTCTATTCATAATTTTGTAGATTTTAAAAAATTTTTTAAAAGATTCATTGGTATATAAGTGTGAAAGAATTGGGCCTGTAGCTCAGCTTGGATAGAGCGGCGCCGTCCTAAGGCGAAGGTCGAGGGTTCAAATCCCTCCAGGCCCGTTATTTTTTATTAAGTAAATTATGCAGTTACTAATCTTAGGTTTATTGATGGTGTTAAGTAGTGCTCAATGGGATGTGCTTGTAATGTGGAATAAGACTTTC
>JAUQPY010000018.1:0-814 GCA_030550115.1 Microcaldota archaeon | reverse complement strand
CTAGTAGGTGGAGGAATGGATTAATATTAATCAGTGAAGTTTTAGCGCTGAAAAATACTCTAGTTAAGCATGATTATTGTCAAACCTAATCTTTGATGTTGGGATTTAGATTATATAGCTCAGCTTGGATAGAGCGGCGCCGTCCTAAGGCGAAGGTCGAGGGTTCAAATCCCTCCAGGCCCGTTATTTTTTAATATGTTTAATTATTAAGTAAATTATGCAGTTACTAATCTTAGGTTTATTGATGGTGTTAAGTAGTGCTCAATGGGATGTGCTTGTAATGTGGAATAAGACTTTCCATGGTGGTTATGGAAGGGATATTGGTTATTCTATAACCACATCAAATGATGGGGGATATATAATAGTAGGGGGGAGTAATCAAGGTATAAATTATGATGATGTCTGGGTTATAAAGATTGATGAGAATGGGGATCATGTGTGGAATAGAACTTTTCATGGTGGTTATTTATGGGGAGGGGATGAAGGTTATTCTATAACCAAATCAGATGATGGGGGATATGTGATAGTAGGGTGGAGTAGTCGAGATGCAAATGTGTCGATTGATGTCTGGGTTATAAAGATTGATGAGAATGGGAATCATGTGTGGAATAGAACTTTTCATGGTGGTTATGGATGGGATGAAGGTCGTTCTATAACCAAATCAGATGATGGGGGATATGTGATAGTAGGGTGGAGTAATCAAGGTACAATTAATGGTAATGATATCTGGGTTATAAAGATTGATGAGAATGGGAATCATGTGTGGAATAGAACTTTTCATGGTGGTTATGGATGGGATGAAGGTCGTTCTATA
>JAUQPY010000010.1 GCA_030550115.1 Microcaldota archaeon | reverse complement strand
TGTATAAATCTCACTGTTTTGAGTAGGCTGTCCAGTTGTCTGAACAGGAATGTCTACTTTTGTTACATACCAATTCTGACCCATGAATTTAATCTGAGCTCTTGCTGATTCAAGTCTCTTAGAAACCTCACATACACTCCAATCTTTCTGAACATCTCCAGGACACAATGGTAATCCATAGTCATCTGGTCCAAATACTGCTGAATATACTAAATCTTGTAGTCTGAATTTCACCTGGTGATCATCATAGTAAGTATACCCTCTAACATATACTCTCTCTTTCTCCTGTACATTAGATATAGCCTTTCCAGTCACTGTGTGTATCTTGAATCCATCATAGTTCCTATAATCAATAACATATGCATCGTAATTGTTTGCAGATGAGATTCCAAACAATCCCGCAGTTCCTATTTGATTCTGATCAGGATGTGCATAATCATCCCATAGTTTTGTTCGTACGTTTAGAGTATCTGAAGAACCTGGTGCATCTCTATCCCCTAGTTCTGTATCCAGTGTTTCACCTATTAGAGGATTCATTGTTACTACTTGGTTGCTTCTCAGTCCAGGCATTATTATAGTTAGATCAACACTCTTGTTCACTACTTCACATCTTGCATCGCCGGTTGAATTAGAAACAGTACATACTGCTTGTCCTTCTAGCTCAGCAGAAACCTGTCTCTGAGAGAATGCCCTGCTAGCCAGGTAGGATGCAATCTTAGCTGCTGCTACTCCATCACTAGGTTGGGCTTTGGATCCTACTACTACTTTTGCTACTACCTGTCCATTGTTTGAGACTAGCTCTGTGTTTTCAAAAGAAACTGCTCCAAAAGCAGAGCTAGCCACTAGAGCTGCTCCTAAGACAGCTCCGATTTTTCTTACGGACATTTTTTTCATTTTTCTATCACCGTTGATTATAAAGTAAATCAAAAGCTTTTTAAAGGTTTGTTTTTTGATAGTTTTTATGCAAAACAACTACCCGAACATTACACTAAAATGCAAACACAGATTCACTTTAAAGTAAAAAATACAGTATATAAATCCTTATCTTCCTATATAGAAAAACATGTCTGGTAAATTCTTCCTGGATGATAGATTAAAAAAATTCAGAAGGAGAACTGCGGTGATATTACCAAAGGATATTGGGATAATAATAGGGATATCCGCCTTATCAAAGAACGATGAGGTTGTAGAAATAGGAGGTGGTAGTGGATATGGGACTTTCTACTTGGCCAGAATTGCTAGAAGAGTGTATGTGTATGAACGTAGGATTGATGTGTTTGAAGATCTAAAATACAATCTTAGAGATTTTGATAATGTTGAAATATATAATATCGATGGTAAAGAGGCGAATCATTATGCATATCTATATGTAATTGATTCTCCAGAGGCGATGGAAATACTGGATCGAGTACATATTTACATCCAGAAATGGGTATTTGTATATGTTCCCAACATAACACAAGCCAAAGAGATCTATATGAAGATAAAATCTTTGGGATTCAGAGCATATCTAGTTAGAAACTTTCTGGAAGAGTGGGAGGTTGATGAAAAAATACTAAAACCCAAACACAAGCAACTTTATCATACAGGATTCTTGGTGATAGGAGAGAAGTAGATTCAGTTTTTACGAATTGGGAAGGTATTTATAATAGTGGATATTGAAACTACTTTTTCATCAGTATATGTTAGTTTAGATACTTTCTCTATAAACTCTTCTCTATACTCTTTTGCCATCTCCCTACTTGAGATTAGAGATAGACCATTGTATAATGGCGTATTCAACACGTCTCTAACTATATCGTCTTGGTATAATAAGATATATTGTAATGCGGGAATCACATTTGCTGTTTTATAAATGTAATAAGTATCATTAATAATATCTATGAGATTTAATACTCTTTCGTTATCACTTGGTTTAAGTGACAATAGAGAATTTAATGGGAATACATGTTCTGAGTTGGCAAGAAGCTCCACTATAACCTCTTTCCTTGCTTTCAAATCTTTTAGGCTCTGTATTTTTGCCTTAGCAAGTAGTACACTTTGCTCTTTTTCTATCTGATCAGGATAGGTTGTGAACAGATCTTTAACAGCCTTCTTTATATCTTCCTTGTTATTTGCATTAATAATATTGTTTAGTTTCTCCTTTAGGCTCATGTTTACTTATAATTTAAGGAAGTTTTTATATATTTGATTGTCTGCTTTAATCCTGTTCTTATATCAACAAAATCCACCCAACCCAATTCTCTCAACTTGGATTGGAATACAGATATTAATTTACTATTATCTAAGGTATTGACTCTCATCTCTCCCTGTCTGAAAGGTTTTATTATCGGTTCTCTAGTATAATCTAATTCTTCGGCAATCATTCTGAACAGATCTAGGATTCTAACCGCTCTTCCTGTACCCAAATTGTATATCCCACTAAACCACCTAGCTGCATAGGTTATCATTGCTACATCCTGTACATATACAAAATCTCTAGCCGGATCTCCATATATCTCTACACTATCCCCTCTGAGCATTCTTGTAATAAATTTACCCACTACTCCCCCCTCTGGATCGGCCCCTGGTCCATACACATTTGAATATCTTAGTATCACATAATCAATCCCATACAGTTCATGATACAATTCTATCATATGTTCGTTATGGAGCTTGGACATACCATATATGCTAGCAGGTCTTTTTGGAGAGTCTTCCGTGATTTTACCATTAAATTCCAAATTACCATAAACTGCGGATGAGCTAGAGAACACAACCTTCACATCATATTTTCTAGCAAATTCTAACACATTCATAGTTGAGAGGACATTGTTATTATAGCTGAATTTTGGATTCTTAATACTATTAGTCACAGATATATCTGCTGCTAAATGGTATATCACCTCAACATCTCTTAATTCTACCATTCCTTGTGTAAGATCGAGATTTATAAAGTCTATATGAGATGCTCTAGGTGAAGGATGCATAAGATTATCTATCACAATCACATTATCTGCTCTTGAAACGGCATAATCATATAAGTAACTACCTATAAAACCCTTGCCTCCAGTTATTACTATCATGATTTAAAAGCTTCACAAAGTTATAAAAATGGTATGGATATCCAGAAAGTTGATGAATATAAATTCAAAATACCTAGACAAGGTCATATGAGAACTGATGCATATGTGTTTGCATCAGATAGATTATTAACCAAGATGAGAGAGGATAGAACATTAGAACAGTTAATGAATGTGGCGTCTTTACCTAGTATTATAGATTACCCATCTGTAATGCCTGATGCTCATGAAGGATATGGATTTCCTATTGGAGGAGTAGCTGCATTTACAGAAATAGTGTCTCCTGGGGGAGTGGGATTTGATATAAACTGTGGTGTTAGACTATTAGACACAGGATTGGATAGGGAATCTGTAATGCCTAAGATCAGAGAATTGGTAGAGAAATTATATAAGAACATCCCAGCAGGACTAGGCGAGGACAGTAGTATCAGATTGAAAGAGGATGAGTTGGATAATGTTCTAGAATTGGGTGTTAAATGGGCTGTAGAGAATGGGTATGCCTATTCTAAAGATCCGTCCAGAATAGAGGAAGGAGGTGGTATTGGTGGTGCTATCCCTGAGTATGTATCCAGAACTGCAAAGGGTCGAGGTAGAACCCAATTGGGAAGTCTAGGATCGGGAAATCATTTTCTGGAAGTACAATATGTTGATAGAGTTCTTGATCAGAAGCTAGCAGATAGATTTGGATTGTACAAGGGAAAAACCCTAGTCATGATACATACTGGATCCCGGGGATTGGGTCATCAGATTGCATCTGATTATATCGCTGAGATCATCCGTAATAATCGATCATTACCAGAAAGAGACCTGGCATATGCTAGAGTTGATAGTGACATAGGACAGAGATACTTAGGAGCCATGAGAGCTGCTGTAAATTTTGCATTTACAAACAGGCAGATATTAACACACTTCGTTAGAGAAGTTTTGTATGAAGTATTCAGAACCGATAACATAGAATTGATATATGATGTAGCTCATAATATTGCTAAGATAGAAAAACATAAGGTAGATGGGGAATGGAGAGAGGTAATAGTTCATAGGAAAGGGGCTACTAGAGCATTCCCTCCTGGACATCCGGATATCCCAGAAGCATACAGAGATATAGGACAGCCAGTATTGATCCCTGGATCCATGGGAACAGCATCATATCTGTTAGTAGGTTCGGAAGGAGCCATGGAACAGAGTTTTGGATCTACTTGCCATGGGGCTGGAAGAACCATGAGCAGGAGCAAAGCTAAGCAGAACTATAGGGCAGATAGTGTTGTGAAAAATCTTTTGAAAGAGGGGATAATAATAAAAGCTAGAACCAATGAAGGTATTGTAGAGGAAGTTCCAGATGCATACAAGGATGTAGATGCTGTAGTCGAGACTGTAGTAAAAAATAATCTATCTAGGCCTGTGGTCAGACTAAAACCAATAATAGTGATCAAAGGTTAAGTTCCAAATAGTCTGTACCTATATAACTCTGCAGTTTCTTAGGTATTCTAACACCTCTATCCTCCCAGTGGTTTTCCACAAGAGCTATCAGAGCTCTACCAACAGCAACTCCAGATCCATTGAGAGTGTGAGGATATTCAATTCTATTACCCCTTCTGAATCTTAGCGGAATCCTTCTAGATTGGAAATCTGTACAGTTACTAACTGAACTTATCTCTCTATATCTCTCCTGACTAGGTAACCATACCTCAATATCATACGTCTTAGCCGAACTAAATCCCGTATCTCCAGAACACAATACTATAACACGATATGGCAATTCTAGTCCCTGAAGAACTGACTCTGCATCTCTAAGCATTTTCTCATGTTCAACTCTACTCTGCTCTGGTAGAGTTATTTTGACTAATTCAACTTTATAGAATTGATGTTGTCTTATTAAGCCTTTGATATCTTTACCATATGCACCTGCCTCTCTCCTGTAGCAAGGAGTAAATGCAGTATAATACTTAGGCAGATCTGTTTCCTCAAGTATCTCATCCTTGTGTAGATTGGTTAGAGGAACCTCTGCCGTGGGAATGAGATAGAGATTATCTCTCTCTATTCTATATAATTCCTCTTCAAACTTGGGTAACTGGCCAGTTCCATACATAATCTCAGGCCTAACCATATGCGGTACAGACATCTCCGTATATCCATTTATACTTGCTAAATCTAGCATGTAATTTATCAATGCTCGTTCAAGCTTAGCTATTTTCCCTCTAAGAACTGTAAATCTGTGTCCCGCCAGTTTAGATCCGTAATCGAACATGAAATCAGGAAGATCATAATGATTTACAGTATTCTTTCTTAACATATCTCCCCATCTACGTATCTCCACATTTTCACTATCATCCTTACCTATAGGTACTGACTCATCTAATATATTAGGTATAATCTCCCATATTTCTTTCCTTCTTTTTGCCAGTTCACTCTCTCTCTTTTCCATATCAGCTATCCGAGTATTCATATCTCTTACCTTCATTATTAGATCTTCGGATCTATTCTTACTAATCTGTTCACTGAGTCTATTCTTCTCAGCCCTGAGTCTATCTAATTCCCCTTTCAGATCTCTCCATTCTCTATCTAGATTGTATAATTGATCTGCTAATTCAGTAGGATACCCACGTATTTTCAAATTTCTCTTTACTACCTCTATGTTCTTCCTGACCAATTCTATATCGATCATATATTAGTTTAGAGATAAATAAATTTAAACTAATCTAAATAGACCTCTTCCTACTTCACTAATCCTACCTCCAAGTGCAGTAGTTGAAATATTCACAAATGATAAGGCAAATATAAATGCAATCAGAGGAGCTATAAAAGATAGAGCCATTATTGAATATATGAAACTAACTAGAGTAGATGGGTTGGTTATTAATAGAAATATCGAGACAAACATAGAAATAACTGATGACACTGCTACAAAGCTTCTAGAATTCTCTCCTATATCAAAAGCATTTGCATAACCCATTCCCAAAGTATCATCACTCTGTATTTTCTTAGGTAATGAACATAATAGATCGTTATAATTCAGTACAATTCCTATGTTATAACTCATTGGTAGAACTACATATAATCCAATACCTAGACTTATCAAATATGCCCCAAGAGACTTGGTGGGTTCAAACGCTCTAAGTATAATACCTAACATTATCAGGAATGGGTAGTATGCAGAGAAGAATACCATGAGTTTAAACATCGCCATACTGCTCCAAACCAGGAAAAACATTATCTTCAGAAGGTCTGATATGTATATAGTTCCAAAGGCTAAGCTTGCAGTAGGTAGATTAGTATTCTCCGCACCAACACTAGCTATGGACATTCCAACAGATTCAAAGAGTGCCTGAACCATCAACAATGCTCCATATGTTCTAAGATAACAGCTATTTATCAATTCATTCAAAACAACTCTAGCAGCAGCCATAGGTGTCTTGGGATTAACCCCAGATATATCCCTACCAATAGTTTTGAACATCTCTTGAGATATATCGAATAGGAAATTATTTAACCTATCTATCATAACAAATAGGAACAGGGCTAAGAGAACTGTAACTCCTGCTTCCCATATGAATATCTCAGAATATCTTTTCAGACCCCCAAGATTGAATATCTTGGACAATTGATAGAGGATTATACCGATTATTACTCCTATTAGTGCGAAGGTTATGGCAACAACCTGATACTCGTCCATTATATCAACCTCGTCAGATTAGCAAGATCGAATTCATCTCCAAATATAGCCGACATGTATTTTATTGTTGATGTGAGGAAGAGTAAAGATATTGTAGGCAGGAGCAAATTGAATATTATAGCAGATACGATTATAACCGCTATTATTATTAATAGAGGAATCTGGAATGCAAATAATCTTAGTGAGGATGTAGACAGAACTCTCATAACCAAGAACAGATCCAAGGTAGTTGCTGCAGCCCCTCCTGCTGCTCCTATCAGAGATGCCAACATTCTTCTCATTCCCTCTCTAGCAGCTTGCCATATTCTGAATCTACTTATCACATTTCGTATATCTATAAACAATCTAAAACCTGTTAATATATACAGAGAACTCATTAGGATTAGGAATGCTCCAAATATATGTATAGCCATCTCTAACCATGGGTTGAATTTGAAGATTACATTACCATTATTATAATAGAAATATCCTGCCCCAAACATCTTTATGATCTCATAGTTGATTGATAGAATAATTGGTATGAATAGATTTGTAGCTATTATCAATCCTATGAGTCCCCCTCCTAGATTTCTAGTGAATGGTATAAATCTGAGCAGAAGTGCTAAAGGTAATAGATATTTTACAAATCCGTAAGTGAAGATATCATACATGAATGCAAATGTGCCTATCCAAATGAAAGATAATGTTAAGAATGATGCAACCTGTTTGCTCAAGGATAGCGAGGATTCATAATATTGATATGCGAGAGGTAGTGTCTGTGGAGCTCCCCCTCCTAGATTCTGCACTATCATAACAGCATGAGCTCCTACGGTTGCTGCATAGTATGATAGTGGGATCAGGGATATCATAGACGATACAATTGCAGAATGTATATACAGTAGTGATTTAGTATGGAGTGGGGTGTTATCATTTATAGATATAAAACATGGTAGATTGAGAAGTGCAATTAGCAGAGGGATAATTATTATAATTTCCATCATCTCTCTTCTAGCTAGAGCAGTGTATTTTGTGTTATTTATAATTCTAGCTATGAATTCTATAAAGAGATATGATAGTAATAGTATTACGGCCAGACTGAAATAGTTTGTCACAAATCCTAAATTCTGTACAGTAGGACAGTATTTATCATCGAATATTTTCGTACCTGCCCCTAACCTATAGAGATTACCAAATATCTTATCTACAGCAGTTTCTATAGCTTTGCTGAAGAATCCCATCTGTGGTTTAAGGGCCTCAAAGGATTCGGCCAATGTCTGTTTCTCATCAATACATCTATCATTGATCGGATCAGTGCATGTATCAGATATACTATCAATCATATCTTTAACTATGATCTGAATCTGATTAGTATCAATATTCTTCTCCACGTTCATTTTATATCAACCTCGATAGAGCAGCAATATTTATTTCAGTACCAAGAGCTCTACTTATCTGACCTGTTAATGATACAGTAAAGTACAATGCTAATGGTCCTAGTATTACTGCAAATACTAGAGCTAATTGCAAATATCCAAATATAATATACATCAGAGCTGGTAGGAAATATAATAGACCAATCACGGCACCAATACCAAAACTGTTCATACTGATTATATGGCCAAAATTATTCAGAGCATTCCAAACTTGATTTATATTAATCAGATTTCTAAGAGTATCAAATGTGGATGATCTGAGAGCTCTAGCTGCTGCAGGGATCAATTTAGATGATATGGCTCCTATGAGGGCAGCAATAACCATTCTATATGCAGCTTCAGCAAGATCTATTTCCCATATATAGGAGATCTGTGAATATATCTTCGAATAGATATACATTATCAGAGGATATATTACGATAAATGCGATTGAGAT